>JAYOMW010000066.1:0-16355 GCA_038121045.1 Opitutia bacterium | reverse complement strand
CCTGAAGGTCATGACGGAAAGACGGATTATTGCCTCATGGCAGTTTTTCGGTTCATCCCCATAAACACATCTGACGTTGCGGATTTGCAACTTCTTGATAACATGAGATCACATGACTATCTTTTTCCAAAACCTTTTGTCACTGAAAGTCCGTGTCCTTTCTGACTTCCAACGTTTTCTTTAATGCCAACTTCTTTTTCCGTCGAAAAAATTCGGGCGGACTTTCCCATTCTCAAGGAATCCAACAGAGGCAAACCGCTTGCCTACTTGGATAATGCCGCATCATCACAAAAACCGAAATGCGTAATCGACGTGATTTCCCACTTTTACGAGCAGGCAAACTCAAACATCCACCGTGGAATTTATCAATTAGCGGAAAAAGCCGAACACGAATACGCGCAGGCACGTAAAACCCTAGCCAATTGGTTCTCGGTAAACCCACAAGAACTTATCTTCGTGCGAGGAACAACCGAGGCCCTGAACCTCGTGGCCAACAGTTACGGACAAACCGCGTTGAGTAGCGGAGATTGCATCATTCTGACCGAGATGGAACACCATGCGAATATCGTCCCATGGCAATTGACCGCAGAGAAAACCGGGGCTCGTATTCTGACGGTTCCGGTTCTAGTCGACGGTTCGCTGGATCGGGAAGTCCTTTCCTCCCACCTGAAAATTCCGGCAAGCAAAATTCTTTCTCTTTGCCATATTTCCAATACTCTTGGAACTACGAATCCCTTGGATCAAATCATAAGGGAAGCAAAAGAAAATGGGGTCAAGGTAGTTGTAGACGGAGCTCAGAGCGCGCCGCACCACCGAATTGACCTCAAATCCCTTGACTGTGATTTCTTTGCCTTTTCCGGGCACAAAACATACGGACCAATGGGAATCGGAGTTCTTTACGGGAAAATGGAACTACTCCTAGAAATGCCTCCCTTCCAAGGCGGGGGAGACATGATTGACAAGGTTACTTTCGACAAAACCACCTACGCACCTCCTCCGCAAAGATTCGAAGCGGGAACACCAAACGTCGCCGATGCCATAGGTCTTGCCGAAGCGTTCCGCTACATGTCTCAAACAGACCTGTCTTCCGCAAGTCATCACGTAACGGAATTACTGGAAAGAGCACGCGGAGGCCTCCAAGATGTTGATGGATTTATCGAGCACGGCACAACTCCAGACAAAGCAGCTGTTCTATCTTTTACCATAGACGGCGTTCACCCGCATGATTTGGCCACTCTCTTGGACGGGGAAGGCATTGCCATTCGCACTGGTCATCATTGCTGCCAACCACTCATGCAGAAACTTGGTGTCGAAGCAACTGCGCGGGCTTCCTTCGCGATGTACAATACCTTGGAGGAGTCCGACCGCTTGGTCGAAGCCGTCCGAAAAGCCGTTTCCATTTTGCGCTAACCCTTTCTGCATATCTTTCGGTCGAGGTTTTCCAATATTCAAGAAGACTGCACCGAGATACAGTCAATACGGCTCGTGACCGACTATCAGACACGCCGACCTGCCCCGGTTAACGAAAAAGAAATTCGGTCCGTAGTTCCATCGTCCAAGGCAGAAGAAAGCGGTTTTGAGGCTAACTGCAATGAATCTTTCCAAAATCTTGGTCCTATTTCTCCTTGAACCCAATGCCCTTTCAGTCTTAAAGATCGATCTTACCTCATTCCCTCAACACTCCCCTCAAACCTTAGCCAAACCATGAATTCTACCTTTGTTACGTCCTGTTCTTTGCTGTTCTTGATCCCCTGCTTGTCCATCAATGCACAAGAGCAAAAGAAATCCAATTTCGCCAGGCAAACCATCGACATGGGGGTCGTTGTCACTGATATTGAAAAATCTCTCGATTTTTATAAGAAAGTCGTTGGTTTTTCGGAAACGGAGGGTTTTAAGGTGGCCGGAAAATTTCCCAAATCCGTGGGACTTACGGATGGGACTCCATTGAGTATTCACGTTTTGACACTCGGGACGGAAGAACACGCAACCAAGCTCAAACTTATGCAAGTTGCCAGCAAAAAGCCCGCCCGGGTTATCAAACAACCCTACATTCACACCATTGCCGGTCCGTCCTATTTGACCATCTTCGTTCATGACGTGGACGCCGTAATGAAACGAGCCATGAAACTGGGCTTCAAGCCTTATGCCAAAAGCCCGCAAATCCTACCCGAAGGACTTCCACAGGATGTTTGCTTGCTCATGCTCAAAGACCCGGATGGAAACTTCGTCGAGATCGTCGGTCCTCTTACCTCCGGGCTCAAAGCGGAAAAGTGATTCCGTCCTTACCTTGAGATCAATCCGGAACAAAGGTAAACAACCCGGCAATACCGAACAAGAAATTCTAGAAGGCTTTGGAGTTAGGCAACCAAGCCATTGCGGAAAACCGACGATGAAACAGCCTTAAGAACAAGGCTGTAGTAAGATTGACGAGAGTCAAACATTCATCAACGAACGAAAAATTGATGAACAATCGGAAGCTATTATAATTCATTGGCATGATTCATGCGGCTTTCTTTAAGACGATGGCTATCCCGATTAAAGAAAACAAACACAATTCCTCTCCCAACAAATTTTTCATACCCTGTGATTTGTCTTCGGGGCATCCTCTGACTAGTCATCTAATTGAAAAGTTATTTAAATTAAGTAAGAAATTTTGTTTCTCATCTCTCTCAATTTACTCTCCAGCAATCACATCGAAAACTTTACCTTACCGGCAGAAACTTGTCTCAATAAGCGCGAGCCAGGTTATTCACCTTTGCAAACCGTTTGATTTTCCATTTTCAAACCGGCGGATACAAAAATGACAAACAACACAAACTACAAAAATTCTTCGAATATATTCAGGAGGCTCAGAAAAGGGAATTCTCGGTCTCCGCACAGCCTCGGCCCCATTCCCAAGCCATCCGGTTTCGCAAATCCTTGGGAAGGCAGGCAGGACCTTCCCCGCGAATCGGATTTGAAAAAAATTCTTTTCCTTAGCAAGCGCGGAATGTCGAGGTCACCCATTGCCCGCGAAGTCATGAGATCTCTTCTCGATAAATCTGATTTTGCTGGAAAGGTCGTCGTTTTTTCAGCCGGCGTAACCAAAGCCTACGAAGACTGCCCCATTGACAAGAGAATTCAAGAGTTTTGCCATTTGCTAGGCTATCGCTTGCAGACCAAATCTCGTTTTGCCGATCCATCCATTTTGGGAAATGCCGATCTCGTCGTTACGCTTGACCACGAAAGTGACCAGTTTTCCAGAATTAGAAAACAAGCAATCTTAGGCGAAACCCGGCCTCTTGGCGTGTTCATGTCACCCGGTTGCGAACCCTATGTACCGGACCCCTTTGACCGGGACGAAGAATTAAGCCCCGAAGAGTGCTATGACAAAATCGTTTCCTGCATAGAGTTCGGATGTTCCAAGTTGTTCTCGGCCCTTCCTTCCTTGATTTGTTGAGATTGCCACTCGATAGTTTGCTTCCGCAAGCCAATTACTTCGACTGCACTCTTTCTGTCATCTGTTGCTTTAGGTATTCTTTGCCTGTTTCAGCCTGAGAAGAATGTACATATTAGTTTTAACTGAGCCAACTTCGCGGTGGTGCGCAAACTCACGCAAGTCAACCCAAGAAAGGTTCTCGGTTTGTCGTTCGGTCTCATTGAAGGCTTTTTGTTGAGAACCAACAAACAGCCGTGAAAAAGACCTGATTCCCACGAACTATTTCTTTGCCTTATACGCTTCAATGACTCATTGAAGGATTCGTGAGTTTCCTTTTCTTGAAGTTACCCATGCGTCCCTTGGCTTTCCTTCTCTGCCTGTTGATTCAGGTCCCGGCAAAAGCGATTAATACTCCCGCATCAAGAGTTGCGCCTGAAGCAACCTGTCGGAAGGCCAGTTCGTCCAACGGCAAGCTTTGGCTCCTCAGCTCCGACGGATATGACATGGTGGAAGGAAACCCTCCACCCTCTTTTTCTTTGCAAACTCGTTTGGCTAAAAGGACCCAGCATTGATAACCTAACCCATCGAAAACAAACTCAATCCAACCAATGACTTCATTCTGCTCGATCATTGCCGAAAGCAAAACGTTTGAAAGGCTCATCCTCTTCACCATCCTTCTCGCCGGCGTAACCGTTGGAATTCAAACCTACAAGGATTTCGCAACCCGCCACGAAACCATCCTCCATACCCTTGATACGCTGATACTCGGAATCTTCACCCTTGAGGTCCTGATCAAAATTGCCGCGGAAGGAAAAAACCCAAAAAGATATTTTCAGAATACATGGAATTTGTTCGATTTCTTCATCGTCGTCGCTTGCCTTGTCGGACCTTCACTCTCTCTAGACGGTTCATTTTTGCCGGTTCTCCGGTTAATTCGGATTCTCCGCGTCCTTCGTTTGGTCACCGCAATACCGAAACTTCAAATTCTCGTAAGCTGCTTGATCAAAAGCCTGCCTTCGATGTTTTACGTCAGTATATTGTTAGCTCTGCTTTTTTATGTTTATGGCACTATGGGGGTATTTCTCTACGGGGAGAACGACCCCATTCATTTCAGAAACCTTCAGACTTCGGTTCTGTCGCTCTTTCGGATCGTTACTCTGGAAGACTGGACCGACGTGATGTATATCAACATGTACGGATCGGATAACTACGGTTACTCGGAAACAGATCTCCTGAAGTGGAACCCGAATTCTTCCGATTCCCCGGTTGGCGGGGCTTTCTTTTTCGTGAGTTTCGTTCTGATCGGAACCATGATTGTTCTCAATCTCGTGATTGGCGTCATCATGAACAGCATGGATGAATCCAATGCCGAAATGTCGATAGAAAGTGAAATCGCCCGGCGGAAAGAAAACCCCGAACCAATCAGAGACGGGATTGACGATTTACACAAGCGCCTCGAAGAAATTTCAGGCGAAATGCAGGTCATCAAGAAGATGATTGAAAAACACTGAGAGCAACCCTGACGAGCAGCTTTTTTTCATCTATGGAAGTGGACTTGACTCGACTGGTTCTCCCAAGTCATCAATCGCATCACCCTCTTTCTTCCCCTTTCCCCGTGGTTCGCAGGCTTAAAACAGCGGTTCATGAAGTCCTTCTAAACGAAATTACGATTGGCATTCAGTAAGTTCGATGACGTATTTTTGACAAATCTTTTACCTTTGACGAACAACATCTTCCGAAAAAAATCTATTGTCAGGGTTCATCATCAAACCCACCCCCTCATTTCATGAAAATTCGCAAAACCTTTCTTTTCACGATCTTCATTCCATTCCTTCTTCAACACGCCTACCCACAGCAGGCTCACAAAAAAGGCGATGTCCAAACTCTCGACTCGAAAATCACCGCAGTAACCGTCTATGCCGACCGAGCCCGCGTAACCCGTGAGGCAACGCTCGCCCTGCCGGCTGATTCAAACCGCTTTTCCTTTGCCAAGTTGCCAAGTTGGATCGACGAAGGCTCAGTCCGGGTCAGTCTCAAACCAAAGACCGGAGCAAAGGGAGATGTTCTCGATGTTCAAGTCCGCAGGACCTACCTCACCGCAACTTCGGACGAAGACGTTCGAAAAGCGCAGAAAGCAGTGCAGGAAATCACCGACCAACTGGGCGAACTCGACGATCAGGGAAAAGTCATTGATCAACGCCGTAAACATCTCGAGAGCATTCGCGTGTTCGCCCTCGACAAACTCCCCAAGGATGCCGCCACCCGACAGGTAAAAGTGGCCGAATACTCTGAATTCCTCACTTTCATCGAAACCTCCCTGACGAAACTCAACGCAGATCGCCGTGCTTTGGAAATCAAGAAGCGGGACTTGCTACCCGAACAAAACGTCCGGCAGAAAAAGCTCAGCGAATTGAACTCCAAAGCCCAATTGGAGGAGCGGGCCGTGGAAATCTCCCTGCGCGGACAAGGTCAAGCCACCGTGGTCCTGACCTATCTGTTGGCAGGCGCATCCTGGGAACCGGCCCACGAATTGCGGGCCGAGCAAGAAGATGGGAAAATAAACATATCCTCCTCCGCCGTCGTACGCCAAAGCACGGGCGAAGACTGGGGTGCGACCAAGTTGTCATTCTCCACTCAGAACTTGAGTCGCACTGCCCGCATCCCCGAATTGGATACCTTGCTAGTGGGACAAGGAAGCAAGACCCCCGTCCAAATCCTGCAACAACGAGAAGACACCTACCAAGATGCCTTGGGGAACTATCGATCGCAAAATCGGCTTTGGTTTGACAATAACCCCATCGCCAACAAGCAAATCGCTATTCGCAACCTCGACTTCAATAACGCCATCCAACAAAAAGCCGTTCGCACTTTCGCCAAGCTCAGCGAGCGGGCCACCACCGCCCATTTCGCTGCATTGGCCGGCAAGGCCGTGCCTACTGACGGTCAACCCGTGCGCATCCCCATCGGCGAACTGAGCCTAGCGAGAACCGAGCGCATTGTCGCAGCCCCCGAAGCGTCCCTCAACGCCGCCCGCGTTTTCGAACTGAACAACCAAAGTGCCCAAGCTCTGCTGCCTGGCAAGATCACGCTCTACCTCGGAGCCAACTTCCTCGGATCCACCGCCATTGACTTCGTCGGCCCCGGCGAGAGCTTTTCCCTGTACGCCGGCGTGGAGGACCAAGTCAAGGTCACCCGAGTCCTAGATCGCTCCAAAAGCGAAAAACGCAAAACCAGCTTTTCCTCCAAGACCGAGCTTCAGGCATCCTGGATCATCGAGGTCGAGAATCTCGCCGGCGTGACGAAGAACGTTCGGCTTGCCGACCGTATTCCCGTATCCCAAACCTACGATGTCAAGGTGCGCTCGGTGAGGATTTCGCCAAAGATCACTCCCGACGAAAAGGGTCTCTTCAGTTGGGATTTGGAATTGGCTCCCAAGGAAAAAAGAACCCTTGCCGTCGAATACACCGTACAATACCCGAGTGACTACACCCAGAGAAGATTTTTCAAAGGCAAAGGAGCGAGCCCGTTGCAGAACACCGACCCATTCGGAGGCAATCAAGAGGGTGATTTCGAAATGAATTCACTGCAGTTTCAACTCAAGAATCTCGAGTCAAAGTTTTAACGAGCAACAGAACCGACTTACACCACCTGTTTCCCTTTGCCAAAGGGGAGAGAAAAGTTCATGATCCTCACTCTTTAGAAAATGGCCGAAGACGAACAGGAATACGACTTCTCCTCCATCGAACGCAGGTGGCAGGAATTTTGGGAACGCGAAAAGACTTTCCGGGCGGAGGACGGATCGGACAAACCAAAGTACTATGCCTTGGATATGTTCCCCTACCCTTCGGGTGCCGGCTTGCACATTGGGCATCCCGAGGGCTACGTTGCTTCGGACATTTTGGCCCGTTACCGCAAAGCATGTGGTTACAACGTCCTGCACCCAATGGGTTGGGATGCCTTCGGACTTCCCGCCGAACAATACGCGATCAAGACCGGAACCCATCCATCCGAAACGACTCAGGCGAACGTCGATAATTTCCGTCGCCAGATCAAAAGCATCGGGTTCGCCATCGATTGGGACCGTGAGATCAATACCACGGATCCGGGATACTACAAATGGACCCAGTGGATTTTTCTGAAACTCTTCCAACGCGGACTTGCTTATGTTGACGAAAAGCCAGTTTGGTGGTGCCCGCAACTTAAAGCGGTTCTCGCCAACGAGGAAGTAGTGGATGGTAAATCCGAAGTGGGCAACCACCCGGTCGAGCGCAGAAACCTACGCCAAGTCGTTCTCCGTATTACTGCATACGCGGACAAATTACTGGCCGGCTTGGACGACTTGGACTGGCCCGACTCGACCAAGCGCCAGCAAAAGGCGTGGATCGGTCGTTCCGAAGGCGCGGAAGTTAAATTTGACATTGACGGATCGAACGAGAAGCTCGAAGTCTACACAACTCGACCCGATACTCTGTTTGGAGCGACCTATATGGTAGTGGCTCCCGAACACCCCTTGCTCGACAAGCTCGTGATCGAAGAGAAGCAGGAAGAAGTGAAGTCATACGTCGAGGCCGCCGCCAAGAAGAGTGATCTGGACCGTACCGATCTGGCCAAGGACAAATCGGGTGTCTTTACCGGTAGCTATTGCATCAACCCCGTGAACGGAGAGAAAATACCGGTTTGGGTAGCCGACTACGTCCTCATCAGCTACGGAACCGGAGCCATCATGGCCGTTCCCGGGCATGACGAACGGGACTTTGAATTCGCTGAAAAGTTCGACATACCGATCAATCGCGTAATTGCCCGGGCGGACGGGGACGAGGAAAAGTCCGGACTCCCGTATACCGGGCCTGGCATCATGGTAAACTCCGGGGAATACGACGGGATGGATGCAGTCGCGTGCAAGGCAAAGATCATTTCCGATCTTGAAGCGAAAAATGCAGGCAAAGGTGCTGTCAATTACAAGCTGCGGGACTGGATTTTCTCCCGCCAACGCTACTGGGGAGAACCGATTCCCTTGGTTTGGGTCAGCCTGGTCGACTTTGAGAAAGCAAAGGTTACGGATGGGGCAGTCAAAGATCTCCTGCCCCCCAATCCCGTTACGACCCAAAGAGACGGCGAAACCCTCTATGCCTTGCCCTTACCCGCTTCTGAACTTCCGCTCCAATTGCCTGAAGTCGAGAACTATCAGCCTTCGGGTACTGGGGAAAGTCCGCTCGCCACTATTTCCGAATGGCTCGACGTCTGGTTCGATTTGTCCACCGGCCAAACGATTTCCCGGTCAAAAGAGAGACCGGACGGCGTAAATTGGGTATCCGCTACCCGCGAAACCAACACCATGCCCCAATGGGCCGGCTCCTGTTGGTATCACCTGCGATACCTTGACCCTTCCAACTCCGAGCATCTAGTCGCCCCGGAGAAGGAAGCCTATTGGGGGGGACCGGACTTTTACATCGGGGGCGCCGAACACGCCGTCCTGCACTTGCTCTACGCCCGTTTCTGGCATCGCTTCCTTTACGACGAAGGCGTACTTTCCTATCCCGAACCCTATAAGAAACTCTTTCATCAAGGTTTGATTCTCGGGGAGGACGGGAACAAGATGTCCAAGAGCGTGGGCAACGTGGTCAACCCGGATGTCGTGATCGAAGCCTATGGAGCCGATTCGCTCAGGCTATTCGAGATGTTCCTCGGTCCACTGGAAGCAGTCAAGCCATGGAGCGAAAAAGGTATCGAAGGAGTCCATCGGTTTCTTCGCAAAGTTCACCGGGAATGCATGAGCACACAAAAGCATCTCCCCGGAGAGGAAACGGACAAGGATACCCTTCGTCTGCTCCACGAGACCATACTCAAGGTAACCGAAGCAATCGAGGACTTGCGCTTCAACGTCGCAATCTCCCAGATGATGATCCTCTCCAACCATATGCAGAAAGCGGAAAGCTACTCGGTCCAGAGCGCCAAGGCCCTCCTCCAACTCCTCGCTCCTTTCGCCCCGCACTTGGCGGAGGAACTTTGGGAAAAGCTCGGAGGTTCCCCATCGATTGCCGATCATCCTTGGCCCAAGGCGAGGGAGGAACTTCTCGTTGCTGATGAAATCACGATCGTATTTCAAGTGAACGGAAAGCTTCGCGGACAGGCCCAGTTCCCGAAGGATGCCGCGAAGGACGAGGTCATCGCCGCGGCCAAGGCGGACGCCAAAGTACAAAGCTTTCTCGCAGGGAAGGAAATCGTGAAGGAAATCTACGTTCCGGGCAAACTGGTGAACTTGGCGGTCAAAGGCTGATCCTTGAGCATCATGTCCCGATTCTTGCCGGAAAACTTCGACGCGAGCAAACCACTTGCATTGATTGCCGGACAAGGACAATACCCTCTGCTTCTTGCCCAAAGGGCTCGTACGGCGGGCATAGGCCTGCGCTTGATCGAACTCGCAGGCGAAACTCCGGCCGAACTGGCAAATGATTTCACGCCCGAACAACGGGCAACCGTAAAAGTCGGACAAGTTGGAAAACTTCTCAAGGAATTGAAAAAATTTGATGCCGGCTATGCCGTCATGGCCGGACAAGTGACACCGGGCAAACTCTTCCGCGGCTTGCATCCCGACCTCAAGGCGATCCGCATGCTCGCCGGGTTGGACCGTAAGAACGCGGAAACCATTTTCGGAGCCCTAGGGGATGAGATCGAGAAGACCGGGATTCACCTGCTTGACGCCAGAGTTTTCATGGATGACGACCTCGCCGAGGAAGGCATAATGGTCAAGGGAAAGGACAAAATCGAACCCGAACACCTTGAGCACGCAATCGAGATCGCCCGTGAAAACGCCCGGATGGACGTCGGGCAAGGCGTGGTGGTAAGCCGCGGAACGGTGCTGGCGATTGAGGCGTTCGAGGGAACGAACGCCATGATCGAGCGGGCGGGAACCTTTGGGGCAAACAATTGCGTGTTCGTAAAACTGGGCAAACCAAGTCAGGATACCCGTTTCGACGTACCCGTCTTCGGCTTTCATACCTTGCAGGCAATGAAAAAGGCCGGGGTCGGCAGCGCCGCCTTGCAAAAGGGTTCGGTTCTACTGCTCGACAAGCCAAAGCTTTTGAACGAAGCCAAGAAGGAAAGGATCGGGATCAGGGGATTCTAACCGGAATCCTCCGCCCAAGGAAGCGCATGGTCTCCGCTCAAGGCAAGCTTGGTCGGCGGTGAATCAAGTTCAAAAACGCTCCATGGGCCTGGAAGGTAAGAATATTTTTCGAACACCGACTCGTCTACCGTAATCCCCAAACCGGGACCTTCGGGCAAAGGCAGTTCGCCCTTTTCAGGAACCGGAGCATCCGGAACCAATTCGTCGGAAAGAGGGAAAGCATACATCACCCGCGAATCCCGATGAGCATATTGTGGATATTCAAGCCAACGGGCCGTTTCGCGATGAAAACAGGATCCGATCAGAGCATCGACAACCGTCTCCAAGGCCGTCCCCCAATTGTGAAAAGCAAAGGTCAGCTCGTTCCTTTCGCATAGGCGAATGACATCGGCGACACCACTCAAACCACCATGATGGGATACGTCCGCTTGAACAACGTCAACGGATCCACTGCCGACCAACTGTTCGAATCCGGCAAGATCATGCTCATGCTCACCCGCTGCAATCGGCACGATTTCCTTGGCCCTAAGCTCAGCGTAAGTCGAACGATCATCCAGGGGAAGGGGCTCTTCCAACCAAGTTATGCCAAAGGGAGAGATATCCCGGGCAAGCGACTCGATCGTAGCAGGCGAATAAGACTTGTCCCCCATCCTCCACCAACCGTGAGCATCAAGACAAATGCTGACGTGTGGACCAAGGGCTTGGCGCATGAGCTCGACCGTTCGATGATCCTCGTCCGGCCCGAGTGCGGGTCGATACTTGTACGCAGAAAACCCAAGTTCGCAAACGGCCGCCGCCTCTTGGGCGTAGGATTCGGCGGACTGATACATTCCCGCGCTCCCGTAACAGCAAATCGTCTCCTGTTTACGTCCTCCGAAAAAATCGGTGACCGAACAACCTTCCGCCTTTCCCAAGAGATCATATAAGGCGACTTCAACGGCCCCTATGGCAGCCAAAGCTCGCGAGCCAAGTTTGGCGGCGGCTAGGGAAACAAAACGGGCAGGCTCGCAAAAATCATTCTCAACAAGCAACGGCGCGACCTCATTGGCAATGAGGTTTGCCGTTTCCCGCGACGCCGCAGCCGGAGCATATCCGACCATCCCATCCTCTCCCCGGACGCATACCACCATGGCATCACGTTTGAATATAGTCCGGCGGCCTCCGTAAAATTCGCAAGTGACCGGTTGAGGAAGAGGACAGGACAGCAAGTGAGGCTCAACCGATTGAATGTTCATGAATGAGTGATTTCAGTGGTAGAAAAAAAATAGACTTCTGCCTTCGCCGTGCATCGGACTCTTCGGTTTTATGACCTTTGCAGGTCCAGGTGGGTACCCTCGCGGCGCCCTTAGTCTTCCGATTTACGGCATGACTGCAAACGACTGTCGATGGGTTCCCTTAATGATTGGAGTAAGGAAAAAAACCAAAGCAACTTCTCGAACGATGCAGAAGTCTATTTTCACGATACTTCTCCAACCGCATTCGGTCAAGATGGACTTGAGTCAGAATTACGCTTTGGCATCCAAAGGATTTGATACAGTGTGCCTTACAATAGAATTGGATCTCGAGTACAAAAGATCGTTTTTGGCATCTCTGTCCGCTCCTTGTTCCTCCAAATAGTTCAAAAGCTTTTCGTCCCTGACAACCACTTCGCGAACAAGAAGATATTTGGACGAGTAGTCCTCGAGTACTCCGGACTCCTTGATCAAACCGCTCTTGGTTTTGCGCTCAACGACGACTTGGTGCCCCCTGTACTTTTCCAAAATTGGCTCCCAAGCGTTGGGAACAAGAGCAGTCAAATCGGATCCGATCTCATTTACGTGCTTGTTGGCGTTTTTAGCCTTGCCCAGCGAAGAGTCCTTGCTAATCGCACCAAGAATCGCCTGTGAAGCTTGTCCGAATGCATCCCGCAGCATATTGTAAAAGTTCAGGGCCGCCCGAATGATCTTGTTTCGGAACGAGGGAAAGCGAATGCGTTGCAGCTCTCTCTCCCATTCCACTCCGGCACGCGTATCGGGAGCCGGTGCCTGGCGCAACAAGTATGGAATGCCATCTACTTCGGACGGATGCAGAACCAAGGATTCAATCACTCCCAGATCTTCGGGACGCTTCTTTTCATAGGCAAGCTCAATGCCCTGAGCAAAAACCCTGAGCACTCCCTTTTCCCATTGGTCCTGCCCGTTGGGCAAAACGACTTTGGACTCTTCGAATTTTTTCAAGCAGTGATCGCGGGCCCTTCTTTTGAGAGCCGTTCCCGCAAGAGCGGAAAAAAAAAGAAGAGCCAAGGGCAACCAAAAGGCCAAAGTATCCATAATCACTATTCATATTGCCAAGGAAACGAACAATGACGAGAGTAATGTTCTCTATTCTAGCTTAAAGAGCATGCGACGAAAAACATTGTATTTGTTACAATTACTCTGCTAATTAATTTTTTTCGTCATCATTCCGTCAAAAGAATGAAACACTTGCCAACCTTGAAAAATCCTTTCAAACAATCCCTGTCCCTTGTCGTCCTTTGCGGGATATTCGCTTGCTCGGAAACACCTCCGAATAATCCGGAACCTATTGTGGAAGAACCCAAAGCGGAAGAAGCCCCCAAGGTCACCGCAAAAGATTCCACCCTGACCGAACCCCTTGTCCACATAGAGGAATTGGACCAGTTTCAAGATTACTACAAGGAACAGCACACAACGAGTTTCAGTCACGTTCGCAACAAGAATTGGTTCAGTTTCAGGGCGGGGAAAGCAGGACTTCTCACTAAAATCCTTCTTTATGGAAAACCTACCGTTCAAGTTACTGCTTATTACGGGAATTCCATGAGTGGATTCATCAGGGAAGGAAACCCAAGCACAGGCCCGAAATACGGAGCATGGAAACTGAGTCGGGACGATATTTTGGACCAATTGGCGGCTCAAAGCCTGACTGAAAACGACAGTGGTTGGATTACCGTCAACATGCTTGGAGAAATTCCACAGGAAATCGGAAAGACTTATTTTTTCGTATGCGAGATGATAGATGATAAATCATGGTTCGGTGATTTTGCATTCGGAGAAGGCAACCCCTACCCGCATGGAAGAATTTGGTTTAACCCTGATCACGATCTTGTTTTCCGCACCTACGTGGGCAGAACAATGTCGAAGGCCGAACAGACCCGGAATCAGCCCAAACATAGAAAACCCGATCCACAGGCGTATTCGGCTCCGACTCCCATTCCAGTTCCTGTCCAACCGCTTCCTCTCGAAGAACAGCTCATCCCTAAACAACCTGAACCCGCTCCGGAAAAACCAATCGAATCAAAAATCTTGCCGAACGATTCAGCATCTCCCCCTGCTCCGATTCAGCCACAAGCGGTTCCTGAAAACAGGCCCGAACTCCCCCGACCAGAAATTACTCCCCCTGCCTTGACCCCGGAGAGGAATTCCTCCCTACCCTCAAGGCCAATCTTACCGCAATCCCCACCAGATCAAAACGCCACTCCGAACAACAGTCTTTTCAATCGCCTCTTCAAAAAATAATTGACGCGATCAGCAAGGTGGTCTCCCCATGACTTTTTCCGCTTGTTTTGATTTTTAAACGAGTACTCGGAAAGGAAAGCTAGTTTGCCTAACAAAACGAAGAGAACGCTTCCGGAGAGCGAAGATTGGTACCAGGAGGCGGACTTGAACCGCCGGCCTCCGCGTTATGAGTGCGGCGCTCTAACCAGCTGAGCTATCCTGGCGCAATCAAAGGTAAAACAGGGATATTCTCTACAGCATTGAATGGAAATGGTCAACGATAAGGATTCGCTTTCCCTCGGCGAAACAAAATTGTTCGCTTCATCGTTCTCTTCTTGCCCTTACCGCATCTATCGGAAGAGAATTAATTTTATGAAAACCAGTTACTCAAGAAGATTGTTTGTCAGCCAACTCGGAGGAGGTCTTGCCTTCCCCTTCGTAGCCCGGACGTCATGGGCAAAATCACCCCCCAGCGAAACGGTCAGGCACGCAAGCTTCGGAGGAGGAGGAATGGCAGGTTCTGATCTTGGCAATATCAGTTCTCACAAGAACGTGCTTGTTGCCGCCGTAGCGGAAATCGATCCGAATCGTCGCCGGCAGGCTCAACAGCGTTTCAAAACGGCTAAAGTATATGGCGATTGGCGCGAAATGCTCGAAAAAGAAGGACCGAACCTTGACTGCGTGAACGTATCGACACCCGACCATATGCATGCCTGCATGGGAATGTCCGCAATGCAAATGGGCTTGCACGTTTATGGCCAAAAACCACTGACCCACGACGTCGCAGAATCCCGGGCCCTCACCGAATACGCAAAAGAAAACAAACTGATAACCCAAATGGGTATTCAAATTCACTCCTCGGCTCAGTACCGGACCGCCGTACAAATCGTCCATGACGGAGTGATCGGCAAGGTCAAGGAAGCCCATTCCTTTAGCAACAAGAGATGGGGGGACGCCAACCCAAAACCAAGCAGGAAGGATCCCGTACCCGAAGGGTTGGATTGGAATGCCTGGATTGGACCGGCTCCCTACACTGACTTCATCAAAGGCTATTATCACCCGGGCCAATGGCGCAAGCGTCTCGATTACGGAACCGGTACCTTTGGAGACATGGGCTGCCACATTTATGACCCGACCTTCAAGGCTTTGGGCCTTACCTATCCCATATCCCTCCGTTCCGAGGGCAAACCACCCAACAAGGACAATTGGGGATTCGATGCCAAGATTCACTACGTATTCCCGAAAACCAAGTACTCCGCGGGCAAAAATCTTCCCGTAACCTGGTACGACGGGGGACAAAGACCCCCTGCTGAAGTCACCTCGTTGTTGGAAGGGAAAAAACTTCCCGGTCAAGGTTCGGTAATTATCGGAACAAAAGGGACCATGCTCATTCCTCATGTCGGAATGCCCGAACTTTTCCCCAAGAAAGATTTTGCGGACGTTGCAATCAAGAAAGTGGAAGGAGAAAGTCATTGGCATCAATTCATCAATGCCGTTCGTGGGAAAGGACCCGAACCATCGGCAAACTTTTCTTATTCGGGCCCACTCTCTGAAACGGTTTTGCTGGGAGGTATCGCAACTAGATTCCCGAAAGAGGAACTGGTTTGGGATGCACCCGCTCTGGCCTTCAAGGGCAACCAAGAAGCGACTCAGCTAGTTAGCCGGAAATATCGCAAAGGTTGGTCGATCAAAGGATTGGGCTAGAGACGCCTCAATTTCCCTTTGAGGGTTTACTCACGCCAAGCCAGCCACCCTCTTCGGAGGGAGGCTCGAACTTGATGGAGTAAGGCTCTCCCCCCGCCTTGACTTCCTCTTCGATCTCCTGCCACTTCTTTTGGTTATTCTCAAAGTTGCCCAGAAGGTAATTTCCTCCGGAATGAAGAGTTTGGGAAAGCAATTCGTAAAGGTCTCTGATGACAAACTTTCCGAAGCCAATCTGGGCAAAGGGAACCAAAACTTTCTCCCTGTCGCAGTTCATGGAGACCGAAAGTCCTAATTTCTTCTCCAAGTCGCCCTGAGAAAAGAACTCGTTCATCACCAGGCCAGCCCATCTCTCGCAAGTTCTCCAATCACGTCCCGGGTTACTGATATCGGCCGCGTGAAGCAGAAAAGAGCCTAACAAAACACGGGATTCTTCGGGCAAGAATTCATGAGGTTTTTTCTGCAAAAGCAAATCAGCGGCAGTTGCTCCCATTGTCACCTGCCCTTCGCTTCCCCTCGTCTGATCCAAGTAACTTTTGAACTGAGGAACCAAGGTCTCGATTTTCTCCATCTGCTCTTTGTGTCGCGCAATATCCGTCCATAGGATCGACTGCTCGAT
>JAYOMW010000065.1:1551-16614 GCA_038121045.1 Opitutia bacterium | reverse complement strand
CATCATCTTCTTTGACAAAGCTAAGATCGACGATCCTGTTGGAGCTATCTCAGTCCATGGTGTTTGCGGTATCTGGGGAACCTTGGCATGTGCAATCTTCGGTGACAGTGACTTCATGGTACAACTCATCGGAGCCGTTTCAGTCAGCGTTTTTGCATTCGTCTTTGCTTATGTAGTGTTCGCTGCCATCAAGGCTACGATCGGAGTACGAGTTAGTGAAGAAGAAGAAGAACGCGGACTTGACATATCCGAGCATGGTCAGGAAGCCTATACTTCATAATTTCGCTTCCAAATCCCAATAATAAAGAAAGGAAAGACTTAAAATGAAACTAATAAAAGCCATCATCAAGCCGTTCAAGCTTGAGGAAGTCAAAGATGCGCTATCCGAAATAGGGGTAGAGGGAATGACCGTATCGGAAGTGAAAGGCTTCGGACGTCAAAAAGGTCACACTGAGATATACAGAGGCAGCGAATACACCGTCGACTTCCTGCCGAAGGTCAAAATTGAAATCGCAATCGCCGATGATCTGGCGAACAAGGTCATCGATGCAATTGTCGGTGCGTCCCAAACCGGAAAGATTGGAGATGGAAAAATCTTCATCATCCCGATCGAGGAGGCCGTAAGAATTCGAACAGGAGAGAAAGGAGAGGAAGCATTGTAAGGAGTGTTGTCCAAATCGAGAGAATTTCACTTCGCTCATCTAAAAAGGTCCGGTTCATCCGGACCTTTTTTTGCTTTCGATTTATTCAACCACCTGAAACCGCTGTATATAAATGAAACCTTGTTCGGCTTCATTGCATGATTTTCATTCATTTTTTTAATCAAAATCATTCATGGCTTGAATCCTGCATACAGCCAATTTAGCGACACGCTTAACTTTTCATTTCAACAACCACAGACCTAAGACCATGAAAACATTACCTTGCCTGAAAACGTTCTTGGCCATTACTCTCTTTCTTGGCCTAAGCTCGCTGAGCTTCGCCCAAAACAACGAAAGCGCCATACCGGCAGAACCGATCCCCTCGCAAGCAGGAGAAAAGGATGCGGTAGTGACTCCTCCGTCCGAGGCCGAGGAGGAAACTCCAGTGCTTGATTCGGGCAATACGGCCTGGATGATCACCGCGACGGCTTTGGTTTTGTTCATGACTCTGCCCGGTCTAGCCCTTTTCTACGGAGGCTTGGTTCAGTCCAAGAATGTTCTCTCGGTCTTGATGCACTGCTTTGCCATAGCCTGCCTGGCATCCATAATTTGGGTTGCGGTAGGATACAGTTTGGCTCTCACTCCCGGAGGTTTGGGAGATGACGCAAGAAGTTGGATAGGAGGAAAAGGGCAATTCTTCCTTCAGAATCTTACCAAAGATTCCCCCAACGGAGATTTTCCTGAATCCGTGTGGATTACCTTCCAAATGACCTTCGCAATCATCACCCCCGGCTTGATCGTCGGTGCTTTCGTAGAACGGATCAAATTCAGTGCAGTTCTTCTTTTTAGCGGATTGTGGCTGTTGGTCGTTTATTGCCCTGTCTGCTATTGGGTTTGGGGTGGCGGCTGGCTTTCAGGGAAAGCCATCGATTTTGCAGGTGGTATCGTAGTTCATGCCACCGCGGGTGCATCTGCTTTAACCCTTGCTTGGATGTTGGGTCGCAGACAAGGTTACCCAAAGAGCCTAAAACCTCCACACAGCCCCGGCATGGTGATGACAGGTGCGGCTATGCTATGGGTAGGGTGGTTTGGCTTTAACGCCGGAAGCGCGGCCGCCGCGGACGGTAGCGCAGGCATGGCCATGCTCGTAACTCATATTTCCGCAGCAACCGCAAGCTTGGTCTGGATGTTCATTGAATGGAAGAAAACAGGCAAGCCGGGCTTGGTCGGAATTGTCACAGGTACGATCGCCGGATTGGCGACCATTACCCCGGCATCCGGATCGGTCGGACCGATGGGAGCCATTGTCATCGGGGCGTCCGCCGGGCTAATATGCTATTTTGCCTGCGGTTTCGTGAAGGAGAAACTTGGCGTAGACGACTCTTTGGACGTTGCCGCCGTTCACGGTGTCGGGGGCATACTCGGGACGCTCATGGTCGCATTCCTCGGTGCCGAGGGAACGCTTGGCGGATTAGGATTAAACATGAAAACATTGGAGGACGGAACTGAAGTTGCCTACACTTCGGGCGAGCAATTCGTCATTCAGGCACAGGGCTGCCTGGCTGCGATCGCATTATCCGTCGTGGCAACTTACCTCATCGTTAAAATCATTTCTCCCATCACCGGTGGAATAAGAGTTTCCGAGGAAGAAGAGACGAAGGGGCTTGACCAAGCGTCTCATGGAGAGAATGGTTATTCACTCAATTAATAACTTTTCACTTATCCTCAATAAATTATGAAACTTATCAAATCCATCATCAAGCCGTTCAAACTCGAAGACGTCAAAGACGCCCTATCGGAGATTGGAGTGGAAGGAATGACCGTCTTGGAGGCAAAAGGCTTTGGACGACAAAAAGGACACACTGAAATTTACCGCGGCAGCGAATACACCATCGACTTCCTGCCAAAGGTCGTGATCGAGATCGTTGTTCCTGATGATTTGTGCGACAAGGTCATCGATGCAATTTCGAAAGCCGCCAAGACCGAGAAGATTGGAGACGGAAAAATTTTTGTTCTCCCCGTCGAGCAGGCCGTTCGGATCCGTACGGGCGAGCAAGGGGACGAAGCTCTCTAACTAGCTCGACCCAAATCGGCAGGCGTCTTCGATCTTTCTTTACAAGAGGCTGTCCAAAGTCCAAAGCAACCAGGCGACCGTTGCGTAAAGCGGGAAGGCCATCGCCTGCTTGAAGGTGTCCATCCACTCCCCGGGTTTGGGTAACTTGCTTATCCATCCTGGGAAAATGGAAAGCAACAAGTAAGGAAAGGACAAGCCTATGGCAACGCTCGTAAAAATGCCGAATGCGGGAACAATTTCCATGGTCAGCGCCGCACCTACCGCAACTCCGAGAAAAGGAGCCATGCAAGGGGTTGCGACCACGGTGGCAAGAACCCCTGAGAAAAAGGATCCTGCGTAGCCGGATTTTCGGGAAAGTTCAGAGCCAACGCCGGTAAGGGAAAGCCCGATTTCGAAAACCCCGCTCAAGCTCATGGCGAAGATGAGGAGGAAGGCGGCCAATACAAAAACAAAAACCGGTTCCTGAAGCTGAAAACCCCAGCCAAGGTCTTCCCCCAAGGTTTCCCGCAATGCGAATAGAACTCCAACCAGTATCCAAAAGGAAAGCACCACCCCGCAGGTAAAGATGACCCCATGACGGGAGATTTTGCTTTTCTCCTCTCCTGCCTGCTTAACAAAAGACATGATTTTCAAGCCAAGTACGGGAAAAACGCAGGGCATTAGGTTCAGAATCAGTCCGCCAAGGAATGCGAAACCGAGGATGCTCGCAAAGCCTCCCGATTCGGGAACCAAATAGGGCTGACCTGTTTTTAGAACGGTCAGAACGGAATCCTCAGTCAAAACTTCGCTGAAGACAATGGGTTCGGTACCTTCCGGCGAACTCTTTGGCGTCGCAGGAGACGCCCCCACCCCTTCACCGGTGGGCGGATAATAAACGTTGAGAGGCACGCCTTTGCGGCCAAAGGACTCGAGAGACTTGAGTATGAGTGGCCCGCGCTTGGTCCAATCCGCCTTCAAAGGCACGACGTCCAATTCATTGAACTGATCAATCACTTCCGCCGATTCGTAAACCCGCTTGTTAAATTGGCAGGACTGACACCATTTTGCAGTATAATCAACGTAAACGCCCCTCCCCTCCGCCAGTAAGGATTCCTGCCTTTCGGGCGACCACTCCTCCCACCTTAATCCTCTGTCGTCCTTGTCCTTCGGGCAACCAAGCCAAATACCCGTGCCTAGAAAAGCCAAGGACAACAACCGACCCCTTGTTTTTTGAATGGGAGAGTTGATCGGCTGGTTCGTCTTTCCGTAGGTCCAAACGGCCAAAGCCACCAAAATCATGCCAAGAAGAGCCCACAGGAAAGGGAGTTCGCTTTCCGAAGCTACCGATCCGGCATCAACACTCAGGGATGAATTCTCGAGCGTTTCGCTGGCCTTTCCATAGATGGCCTGGTCGATGCTCAAGTTGACCGACCATGCCCGGTCGAGGGAAGGGTGGGCCAAGACTCCGCGAACCAACCCCGGCAACCCATCCGCGGAATCCGATTTCCTGAGGGTTGCAAGAAGATGACCACCCTCGGTCCTGGCGAATTTTGGACGGAAAGCATGATCGAAAAAATCTCCTTCCGCAAAGAAATCGAATTTCTCAATCTCCAGTTTTTCCAAGTCTCGAGCCTGCCACTCGATTCCGACGGATTCGCCCTTGGCAAGGGCGGAAACGCTCGAGCCTTCGGGAATTGCGGTGGGGCGAGTTTGGGCCGAGACCAAGATCTTTTCGGTCATTTTGGGATCAAGAACGGTTGTTGTCCCGGCAGAAAGTTCAAGTTCCAATTCCTTGCCGTAGGGGAGACAATTTGATTCATTGCAAACAAGGGCGGAAAGATCGCATCCGATCGAGATGGTTCCCGGAATTTCCATATCAGCCGAAAGAGTCAGTCGGGAAAGCAGCAAGATCTTTCCTTTGTAAGCATAGCTTGCGGAATCCTGATATTCATAAAAATAGGGAGTGGGATAAAGCAAGGGCTCAACCATGGCTTTCTCGGGAACGGTCCACTCGATTTCGGTGGGCAGGCCCGTGTCTCCTGAAGTTTTCCAATAAACGTGCCAACCTTTCTCAATCTCAATTTCAACCCCTAACCAAACTGCGTCGCCGGGTTTGACCGTGCTGGAATCAGAAAACAAACGGGCGGATATCAATTGATCCGGATCGGGCGCTTGGCCCAAACCCGATTGAGCAAGGGTCAAAAAGAAAAGCGTGGCGATCCCGAATGATTTTTTGGCATACCTAAAAAAAATGGAGTTCATTCGAATCAAAAAGGCGTTGAAAAGGAAGGAATGGAATCAAGATAAAGGCAACCGCAAATACTGAGCCTCAACTCGTCCCCAAATGACTCCGTTCACGGAAAGCTTGGATTGAGAGTGAAACTGCCTTTCGAGCTTTCCGAAAATTCGCGGGCGGGATCGACCAAACTGCTCGGCATAGTCGCATAAGGGGGAAGAGAGACGAAAGTATGGGTTTGAGGTACCCGATCGATTCCCATTTCCATACCGGAAATAAAATGATCAAAAGATTTGTCCCACGGGATTTCAATCATTTGAGAGGGGGAAAAATTTCCATCGAGAAAGCCCAGCCTCCGCAGGGCGATGTCATCGATGGAATCTTCCGTCAAGGGGAGCCTTGAAGGGTCCTCTATGGAAATCAACCATTTGCGGGCAGTGACCTTGATCAGATCACTAACCTCTTCGTCCGCTTTGCCGATGGGATTCGGGGAAAGTCGGTCGGGATCAATCCCCAACCCTTCATAGTGACTCCTCGGAATCTCGGATAGGTTGAAGGCAGGAAGGTTGCCTGCAGCAACAAAGACCAAGTCGGGGTCAAAACTTATGGCGGTACTGAGACCATACCAAAGACCGACGACGCCTGGCAGCGGTTTTGCGTAAAGCAATTCCTTCGGGTAATATTGACTCCTCTTGACCTTGAGTTCATCCGTGGTTTCACCCAAACTGGACAGCCAGTCGATGGCATACTTTTTGTTTTCATGATTAGCCCGAAGGATGGTCTTTCCGAGTGCGTGCGCCTCTCTCAAATTCCAAAAAAGAACTAAATTGAAATAAGAACGAGGGGAGAGGTTGGCAATGGAACTGAGAATTTCAGTTTTCATGGCATTGAAACTTTCCTTCGTCTCCTTCTCAGCCAAAACGTGAGTTCCCACGTCCAAAAGATAGACCACGTGCTTGCCTTCGAAGTTTTGGCCCATGAAGGTAATCTCTCTCTCCGGTTCGGGAACGGGAACAGGCAAAAGGGGTTTTGGCTTGAGAAGGGGCAAGGGTTTGGCCAACAAGTGCTCCAAGTCGGATCGGGGGGGGATCGGAGGCTCAGTTGGAACGACGCGATCTTTTGAAAGACTGTTGGTTTCTTCTCCGGTCACAAGATTCGCTTGCTCAGGCTCGCCTGATTCCTCCTCCACCGACGCAACGTCGAGAGGAGATACCCGAGGGACGCTTTGATCGACCCCCAAATCAGAATCATCGGGCGCATCAAAAGGGTATAACTGCCAAACGACCACAAAAATAAGAACGGCAAAATTCGCAAGGAGGCTAAAGGTCAACAGGGCTTTGACCAGGGCACTCATCCGATGAACTTTGCGGACGCGCGTCCGGGTCTTGCCGAAATCAGGATCGAAGATTTTTCCGCCGTTCGCAATCAGATGATCATGCCATTCTTGAAACGCGTCCTCGGAAATACCGTACTTCTTGCACTGTTCTGCTTTAGGTATGTTGCGCAGGATCGATTCCAGTACGATCCTCAGCTTATGTTCTCCCGACAACTCTTCAGCCATTGTGAATTTAAACCTAATCAAGTAAATCGGCTCGCGCAACTGCCAAAGCGCACAAGGCGGCCGTCTCGGTTCTCAAGACGTGGGGTCCCAAAGAAAAGGGAACGGCCCCGTTCTCCAAGGCCCAATCCTCTTCCCCGACCGTCCATCCGCCTTCGGGTCCGATGATCAACAGGGCTCCGGAGAGCGAACTCTCGAAATCTACCGGAGACTTGCCGAAGCTTATCCGGATACTAGCTATAAAACTTCTGTTTTCCTTGTCGGGCAACAATTTCCCGAACATGAGAGGG
Source organism: Opitutia bacterium (assembly GCA_038121045.1). GTDB lineage: Bacteria > Verrucomicrobiota > Verrucomicrobiia > Opitutales > Seribacteraceae > Seribacter. The sequence continues at coordinate 9,836 of JAYOMW010000065.1, read as the reverse complement.
GAATCGATTTCGGGCAACCAAGGATTACCCGATTGCTTGCAGGCTTCGATTGCCAATTTTCTCCACTTCGCAAGCTTCTCTGTTTCCCTTCCGGAAGGGAAGCGGACTTCGGTTCGCTCGGTGAGAAGCGGAGTAATCCGCCCCACCCCCATCTCGGTCAAAGGACGAATAATTTCCTCCCATCGATTTGCCTTGGTCATCGCCACGGCAATTCGAAAGAAGGGAGTTGGCGGGGGCACTGATTTTCTTTCCAATATCCTCACCCGGGTTGCCTTCCGGTCCATTTGCGAAATTTCCGCCTGAGCAAGAGAACCTTTGCCATCTAGGATTTCAACCGAAGCACCGGTTTGGGCACGCAAAACCTTTCCGAGGTGATGGCTTTCCTCCTCGCCCAAAACCAATTCGTCCACGCCCTCGGAAAGTTTGATCGGTGAAAAAGCCCTGAACTTACGAGTCATTGTACTGTTATGGGAAAAAACATGCTTGCTTGGCAATCGGTTCAAGTTCTAAGCCATTCTTAATGAACGCGCGATTCTTATCAAACTCATTCACCCATGCGAATTAGCGGTGGACAGGCAAAAGGCATTGCGCTCCGAGTGACCAAGACGAACAAGCTCCGGCCTGCCCGGGATGCAAACCGCGAAAGACTCTTTTCTTCTTTAAGCGACTTTGTCCAAAATAAATCCGTGCTCGATCTCTTTGCCGGGACAGGTTCCTATGGCTTGGAAGCCTTGAGCCGAAAAGCAAGCAGCGCTGTTTTCGTCGAGAAAGACAGGAGGATATTCACCGATCTCAAGCTTAACTTCGCAAACACTTGCAGGAGCGCGAAACTTCCTTCTTCCGTCGGGCAACTCGAAAACCGGGAGGTCGTCGAATACCTGAAGAATTGCGACCTTTCTTTCGACCTCATATTTCTAGACCCTCCCTATGCGGAAATTTCAAAAGTCGTGCCGATTGTCCTGGAATTAGTCGGTTCACGAAACTTGCTCAGAAAAGACGGAGTGCTTGTTCACGAGTCACCCCCTGAGGCTCAAAACAACTTTCCCGGTTGGTCGTTGATCCGGACGATTGGAAAAGAGAAAAAAGGATCCCCGTCCTTCCGAATTTACAAATTCTCGGAAACGGGGTCCGCCCAATAACCCGCCAACAAACGCGACAAGGAGGCGACAACGGCAGTCTCCAAGCGAAGCACGCGTTTGCCTAAGTGACGCAACTCGAACCGCTCAGAGCGCAGAAGGTTACGCTCGTTTTTAGACCAACCCCGCTCGGGCCCCAGAGCCAAGGCCATAGGGGTCCCGTCGCTTTCTTTTTGAGCCGTCAATGGGCTTGTTGATTCGTAATTATCCATGGCTATCCGCTTGATCCTTTCGGATCGAAGGGAGTGCAGAGCTTCGTGTAGAGATGGAAACGTATCGCAAGCCGGGACAAAACTGGCGAAAGCTTGCTCGACGCCTCGGTCGATCCTCTCTAGCCACTCGTTGGTTGTCCATAATCGGCTCTTCGGATAGGAGGGTTCGCCTTTCTCAGATTGAAAAAAGGAAATCCTCTCAACTCCAAGAGCCGCAGCTTGCTCAAGAATTTTTCTGCAGGTCTGAGGGCGGGCAAAGCCAACGACAAGGTGAACGGGAAAAAAATCGCAAGGGTGAGGCGCTAGCCATCGGATGACCAAGTCGAGCCGTTCCTCGGAAAGGACGGAGACCGTTCCCTTCCCTCTCGGGCCATTTCTAAGGGCCAAATCGATTTCGTCACCAACCTTGACTCCCAAAACGAAGCGGAGGTGAACAGAACGCGGATCCTCCCTGAAAAGGGAAAGATGTGAAACCTTTTGATCAATCAGGAAAAGGTTCAATGAGCGGACAGCCAGAGGGATTGATAGGGTCGGAGAGAAAACTTTCCTTTCTCCAAGATCATTTCTCCGCCAGTGATCAAATCCCTCGCCTTCCCTTGAGGAAAACGCTCGGTCAGTTGCCGGGCATCGGAAACCCGGCTTTCCTCACCCTGAAAATTAAAAAGGCAAAGAACAACTTGATTGCCATCGAGGGAGGTACGCTCCAAGGCGAAGATCGAAGGTCCGAAATCCAAGATTACCTGAGGCGCGTCAGGGTGAAAGGCGGAGCAGGCTGCCCGCCTTCTCAGCGTTCGGGCATACCATTCGAAGACCCGGACAGGCTGCCCGCTCTTTTCATCGAGTATTTTTTCCAGTTCCACGGATTTCCATTTTTTCCGGTTGATGGTTCGATTGCGGCCGGTTTGCTTTACGCCTTTCAAATCGTTCGGACTTGCGTAAAGAGAATGGAAGTAAACGGCGGGAATACCACGCATGGCCATGGCAACCGACTGAGAACAAAGAAATCGCAATTCGCCAAGCTCTTCGTCCTTGGGGTCGGATAGGGCCGAGTAGTAGGTGGCGTTCAGTTCGTAGGGAGTTTCCGATCCGTCCTCCAGCTTGCGCATGGACACGAAACCTCCCTTCTCCCTTACTTCCTCGGCCAGTCCCAAAATTTCCTTTTTCGGCAAAATTCCCTCCAGAGGGCGAACCCCTATTCCATCATGGCTTGCGGTAAAGTTCAGGAAATGGCAACCCTTAGGGGGAGGCGATAAATTCTTGGCCCATGAAGAGAGGTGCTTGGCTGTTCCGCGAAGCAACCCATGAAGGAGCAAAGGCGGAAGGGTAAACTGGTAGACGGCATGAGCTTCGTCTCCTTTTCCGAAATAAGAAACGTTTTCCTCGTGTGGAACGTTCGTCTCCGTCAGGATGAGAACCTCGGGAGCCACCACTTCAAGCAGGTTGCGGATCAGCTTGATCACTTCGTGCGTCTCGGGAAGGTGGAGGCAGGAAGTGCCGATTTTCTTCCAAAGAAAGGCAACGGCGTCAAGGCGCAGAATCCTGCAACCCTTAGACATGTACCACATGATGATGTCGAAGAACTCGAAAAGAAGGTCGGGACTCGTCCAATCCAGGTCCACTTGATCGGCGCTGAAGGTCGTCCAAACGTTACGTTCTCCGCCCCGGGTTTGAAAAGTCGTCAGCAAGGGAGTCGATCGAGGGCGGACAACCGCAGACAAATCAGCCTCTTCACCGACCTCCATAATGTAATTTATTCCCGGTTCGATTCCCGAAACATATTCCTTGAACCATTTGCTCTTGGCCGAACAATGGTTCAAGACAAGATCGAACATAAGCTCGAATTCCTGGGAAAGCCTCGATAAATCATCCCAACTGCCATAGCTCTCCTCCACTTCCCGGTAATCGACGACGGAAAAGCCATCGTCCGAAGTCCATGGGTAAAAGGGAAGGATATGAATAGCGGAAAACGCGCCTTTGAGTCGTGCCGTACAGAATTCGCGGAGGGCGGACAAGGGCGATTGTCCTCCTGAAGAAACCATGTCCGCATAGGTAATGAGCACGGCATCACGTTGGGTCAGGGACTTGGGATGGGCATTTTTGCTAACGCCGACCCCGTATCTTCCTATCAGGTGATGAAACCTGTCCAGAAGTAGATCCGCGCGTTCGATTCCGTAAAGATTGACGAAACGCTTGCGAATCGTTTTCAGCTTGGAGCTCGAAACATGCTTGATCAAAGTGGATTGGCTTTGGGTTTTCATCATTCAATAGCCCACCAGGCTGGAGAGAAAGGCACGCAGATTACTTCGCACGACCGAGTAGGAATAAAAATGGCGAGCCACCTCGTAATTGTGGTCCACGATATCCTCCCTGAGTTTTTCATCGGTCAAAATGCGCCGAACTTTGGCTGCCAAGCTCGGTGTGACGAATCCATCCATCGTAAGCAAGCGAAAGCCCTTGGGCTCTATGTCCCGGACGAAGATGGAATAGCGATTGATCAAAATCGGCTTGCGAAAGTAAATGGCCTCAAGAAGGGCGTTGCCAAAACCCTCGTACAAGCTCGGATAGGTCACGAAATCAGCGTGTAGATACAGGTCCCAGAGAGTGTAAACTTTTCTGCCCTCCGAGTCCCGTTGCCGAACCTCGCCGACCCGGTCCGCCACGACTCTCATGTCAACCTCTTCCTCCTTTGCCAACTGCTCGAGCATACCGAGATATTCATATCCCTCGTCCCCTGCCTCGTGGGAGATAACGAGCTTACAGCGGGGATCCTTGAGCAAACTGACCAACTTGATCGCCTGCTCTATCCCTTTTCTCGGAACGACGCGGGTGGGCTGAAGAATAAAGAAATCATCTTCGGCTAGACCGAGTTCCTTGCGGACGTCCGAGGCGTATTCGTCCGCCGGGTCCGGCGGGTTGTCGAAATCAAACACGTTTGGAATCACCAAAGAGGAAATTCCCTTCCGCAAGGCAAGCTGCTCCTGAGCCTCTTGGTTGATCACGACGTCCCTCATATTGGAAAGTTTCGGAGGGAAACTCATATCAAGGTACTCGGGGATCGAATTGACCGAAAAACGGGTTCTCTCCCAAAAAAAGTCATGATGATGAGCAATGGCGGGCATTCTCGTCTCGGAAAGGAATTCAGTAAGAGCAATTCCGAGCGGGATATGCATTGGGATCGCGAGACAATTCTGGGGGATCAGGACGTCGATGTCGAACTTATCGACAAAGTGATAAATCGTACTTTTCAAATAATCGGCCAAAGCCCTTATTCTCTCGGTTACGAAACGGTCCCTTTGGTCGCTTCCCCATATCCGATCATTGATCCACTTGTTTTCCGAAAAGGCAAAGTATGCCTCGGGCACGACATGACTGATGTCGGGATTTCGGTCGCTCTGACCGCTGTACCAGTAACTCACGTGCCGGTCATCCCAGAGCACTTCGGCCCACTTGGCGCTCTCGAGAGAAACTCCGTCCTGCCCCGCAAACCGGGTTGAAATAAAGCCAATGTTTTGTGCCATAAGGAAAAAACGGGTATAGATAACCTGCCCGAGCGACAGACTTAGTTTTGATGCAGGAAACGGACCCTTTTTTCAACAACGAAAAAAGAATGCAAAATTTGTAATGGCATGATTGTTCATTATTCAATATTTCGTGAGACAATGACTATTGAATCAAGCACAACGGAAGCTTCCTTGGAATCCTTGCTCAAGAGAATTCCCGAACAGATGGAAAAACTGAAGGCAGTTCGCCAAACCTGTCTCACCGACGCCGTTCTTCTCGGGGAAATCCCTTCGCCTACCTTTGGCGAGGAGGAACGCATTCGGCTTGCTTTGGATCGCTTCAGGGAAAACGGACTTGATGATTCCGAGATCGATGAATTCGGGAACGCGTCCGGGACCCTCCCCGGAACCGAAGGCGGTTCGTCAATCCTCGTAACGGCCCACGCCGATTCCGTCTTCAGTACGGACACGCCCCACGTTCTCAATGTCGGACCCGATTCCATTACGGGACCCGGAATTGCGGATAACGCAATCGGGTTGGCCGCGGTTGTCGGGCTTCCCAGGTTACTCGCGCATTTGGGAGTACGACTCAAGGACGACTTGTTGCTGCTCGCCAACGTTCGCAGTCTGGGCAGAGGTAACCTTGAGGGCGCGCGTTCCTTCCTCGAAACCAAGCAGCGACCGATTCGAGCGGGAATTTGCGTCGAAGGAGCGACCCAGGGACGGCTCAGTTATTCGGGACTAGGCACGTTGCGGGGCGAAATCACCCTTCGAATACCGAGCAATTACGACTGGGAAGGATTCGGAGCAGCCGGTGCCATCAGTCACCTGACCCGGTTCGTAAACCAGCTCATGGAAATTCCGATCCCCAAGGAACCCAAAACAAAAATGATCTTTGGCGGACTGCGTTGCGGGTCGACTTTCAACACCAGTCCCCGCCGGGGTTCGCTTCGCTTTGAGATCACCAGCGAAGATGACGACGTCCTCCATGACATGGAGAAGCAAGTAAGCGAGCTGAGCGAACAATTTTCTTTGGAAACGGGTACCTGCGTTGACCTTGAGATCGTGGCCAAGCGTGAAAATTGTGGAATTCCCTTTTCCCACCCACTCGTCAAGACAACTCGGGCGATCATGGGCGAAACCGGAATCACTCCGATCGTCGATCCCAGCACGGGTGATTTGAACGCCCTCATCCGGGCGGGGCATCCGGGCGTAACCGTTGGACTGACCACTGCCGAAAACCTGCGGGAGGAAAACGAAACCATTCACCTCGACCCGCTCTTCGCCGGATTGGCCCAACTTATCACCCTCCTTCAGGCAATCGATCAGGGCCTTTGCGAATGAAAAAGGTACAAAAACAAAGTTGGCTAGAGCGCAACACTTTCCATCACGGGGAATTTTGGGACATCATCAAGCTTGTGGAAGAAAAGGAGAAAAAGGGAATGAAAATTTCCCTTTGCATACCGACCTTGAATGAGGAAAAAACCATAGGAAAGGAAGTTCTCATCCTGCGCTCCGAATTGATGGAACGCTATGCGCTCATTGACGAATTTGCCGTCATAGACTCGGGGTCTCAGGACAAGACCCTGGAGGTAGCCGGAAACTACGGAGCGGACGTTTACCTGGCCTCCGACATCCTTCCCGAAGTCGGAGAAAAGAGAGGAAAGGGAGAAAACCTTTGGAAGGCCATCCACCAACTAAAGGGAGACGTCATCTGCTATGTCGATGCGGACATATCGAACATCCATCCGCGCTTTGTCTATGGTTTGGTTGCTCCGCTTATCAGGCGGAACGAGGTTCACTACGTGAAGGCTTTCTATGATCGCCCTCTCAATTACTCGAGCGGCTTGCGAGCAAGTGGCGGTGGACGAGTGACCGAAATTCTGATCAGGCCTCTTTTTTCTCTTTTTTATCCCGAACTCACGAACATCATCCAGCCCCTGTCGGGTGAATACGCGGCAAGGCGCGAGGTGCTTGAGGCAATCCCCTTCCCCATCGGTTACGGAGTCGAAACTTCACATTTGCTTGATTTATACGAAAAATTCGGTCTGGACGCATTCGCCCAGACGGATTTGGATCGACGGGTTCACCGGAATCAAACCACCAATGCCTTGGGCAAAATGAGTTTCGGTATTCTTCAAACTTTTATCAACCGGCTTCACGCCCAAGGCAAAATCGACCAGATGCCGGACATGGAAACTTTCTACCGGAGATTCGAAGTCGAGAACGGAAACTACAGCCAACTCGTGCAAGAAGTCGTGGAAGAAGAAAGACCGCCGATGATCGAGATCGAAGCTTATCGCAACCGCAGGGAATCCTAGCCAAGGCTCCTTTCGAGATGAAGGTTGCCATCGTACACTATCACCTCGAACCCGGAGGAGTTACCCGCGTCATTGAAAGCTCCCTTGAAGCGTTGAGCTCCTCGGGGCATGACGTCGAAACGGTCGTCCTTACCGGAAGAAAGTACGCCGGTGACCGCATTCCCAACACTCAGCTTACGGAAGGCTTGGATTACGCAACGCCGGAACAGGCTATCTCACCCGAATTGCTCATGGAGCGGATGAGGGAATGCGCCAAAAGCTCACTTGGCGGAATGCCTGACTTGTGGCATATCCACAACCATTCCCTAGGGAAAAACCCTTCTCTCACGAAAGCCTGTGCCATGCTGGCCCAAAAAGGCGAGTTCATGCTCCTGCATCCTCACGATTTCGCCGAAGACGGCAGAGCGGATAATTTCAAGGCATTAAATCAAGTCTATGAATATGCTTATCCCAATTGCGCAAGAATTCATTACGCAGCACTAAACAATAGAGATCGCTTATTTTTGCACAATTTGTTCGCTGACACAAATACGGAAGTTCATCTCCTTGCAAACCCCATACTGGAAAACGAATCATCCACGAGCGGCGAGAAGGTCAAAACGTCCATCCCCGAAAATTTGATTCTGTATCCGGTGCGGGCCGTCCGGCGTAAAAACCTTGGGGAGCTAGCCCTCCTTTCGGCAGCCCATCCGGACAAATTCTTTGCCAACAGCTTAGGACCTACCAACCCGAACTTCCGTCCACAATTCGAAAGATGGAAGGCCTTTGCCCAGAACTCTTCACTCCCCCTCGCCTATGGTCTTGGCCACATGTTGGATTGCTCGTTTCCCGACATGGTGGCCTCGGCCGAAGCGATCGTCAGTACGAGCGTAGCCGAAGGTTTCGGCATGGGATTTCTCGAACCCTGGGTTTTCGGGAAAAGCCTCTGTGGGAGAAACTTACCTGAAATCACCGGAGATTTTGCCCAACACGGGGTCCTGTTGGGCAACCTCTACGATCGACTTGAGCTCAGTCTCGATTTGCTTCAAGATTCCACCATACTGGCCCCGAGAATCAAAAGGAGCCTGAAAAAAGTTTTTAAGGACTATGGAGAAGAACTGCCGGATCAGGCGGTTC
>JAYOMW010000065.1:0-1451 GCA_038121045.1 Opitutia bacterium | reverse complement strand
ACCGACGAAAAAGTCTCTTTTGCCAATGGCAGGAAATTATTAAAGCAATTCTTGTCACCTTCCCGACTTAACCTCCTGCGGGCAAGCTGACAGCCAACGGTTGCTTCTGAATCGGTTTGGTGGATAGAAGAAACTGGGAAGATTGTCTTCCGGTAGAAATCCGAGGAGCCTAAAGGTCAAATTTACTCAGCTTGCTTATTTTTTTTCGTACAAGCGCTTCTCCTTGACCTTGTTAGCTTCCTTTCCGATACGGTCACGCAAATAATACATGCGAGCCCGCATGGTAATGCTCTCACGGTCCACTTCGACTTTGTCAATCAAGGGAGAATGCACGGGGAAGACTCTTTCGACGCCAACTCCGGAAGCAATGCGACGAACCGTAAAGCTTTCACCGACTCCGGAACCCTTACGAGAAATTACAATACCTCCGAAAATCTGAATCCGTTCTTTTTCGCCTTCTCGAACACGAACATGAACCTTGACTCCGTCCCCAACCTTGAAATGGTCGCGTTTCTCTTTCAAATATTCGGCTGTAATTTCTTCCAACAATTGATTGTTCATAATTCGTATTTCCCTCTTGTGTGTTTATTTCAATAAATCAGGTCTGAGCTTTCTTGTCTTGGACTCCCTCTGATCGTTTCTCCATTGCAGAATTTGGGAATGATTCCCTGACAAAAGAACTTCAGGGACAGTCATTCCGCGGTATTCATTTGGCCGGGTGTACTGCGGATATGACAACAACTGATCTTCAAAGCTCTCGTCGGTCAAGGAATCCACGTCACCCAAAACGTTCGGAACATGACGCGCCACTGAGTCAATCAAGACGGATGCCGCCAAACTGCCGTTGGTCAAAACATAGTCGCCTATGCTAATTTCCCGGTCAACCAACTGGTCTCGTACCCGTTGATCAATTCCCTCGTAATGTCCGCTGACAAGCAAAAGATGTTTTTCAAGGGCCAACTCCTTTGCAATGCAGGGGCTTAGGGGTTCTCCATCCGGTGCCATATAAATCACTTTGGTATACTCTCTTGAGATTTCTTCTATGGCGTCAAAAAGCGGCTCGGGTTTCAAAACCATGCCGGCGCCACCTCCAAAAGGCCGGTCATCCGTTTCTCGATGTTTGCCCTTCGCCCAACGACGAAGATCCAGAGAATTGATCTCAATCAGGCCTTTTTCAACGGCACGGCCCAATATACTCTCTGCGGCAAACCCCTCAACCGTCTTCGGAAAAAGAGAAAGTACATCGAAACGCAAAGCCGGGTTCATCAAGCGAATCATAGGATAATTTGGAAAACATACCTATTCGAGGGGAATAAAAAGTCAGGACTCCTTGGGGTCCTCCTTTTTCGCCTCTTCTGCAGGAGTTTCCTCCTCCGCAGCGGGTTCTTCAGATTTCGCCTCTTCTGCAGGAGTTTCCTCCTCCGCGGCGGGTTCTTCAGATTTCGCTTCTT
>JAYOMW010000064.1:0-16972 GCA_038121045.1 Opitutia bacterium | reverse complement strand
AAGTTTCTCGAAAGCAAACAGACCGAAAATATGGTCATTTGGGCTTTTGGAGCCCTTTTCGCATTGGGTGCAATCTATGCCGGTTGGTCGATGGGCGTTAGCTTTTGGCACTTGGTCACGAATTATTGAGTTCATGCCGATTTACGAATTCAGTTGCCAAGAATGTTCGAAGGAGTCTGAAATTCTCGTCCGTTCGGCCGAGTGGGAGAGCACAGTTCAATGTCCTTCCTGTGGTTCGCGCCAATTGGAAAAATTACTTTCCGTCTTTTCTGCAACTACCTCCGAGGTTGCTTCGGTTTCATCCGAGTTGCCTCCGTGTTCGGGCATGCCCAGCAACTGCGGGCGTTGCGATTTGGACAACTAGAATTATCCCGGCGGCTTTGTCTTTATGATCGAGTGGTCGCCCAAGATCCTTCAGGCAGTGGTCTCGTTAACCTTGCTTTGGGTTTGGCTTTTCCGTTTCGGTCGACCCACTTCCTTTCGCGGTGGTCGGGCCAAAAATTTGCAAGAGGAATTCTCTGTTTATGGTTTGCCCGAATGGTCTTTTTGGGCAGTAGGTTTCAGCAAGGTCTTGCTTTCCCTTGTCTTGTTGGCCGGTATATATTTCGATGAGTTGGTCAAGCCGACGGCTCTCGTTTTAGCGGTTTTTATGCTAGCCGCGGTTTGGATGCACTTGAAGATGAAGAGGGATTCTTTGGTCAAGGCTCTTCCTGCCTATCTCATGCTGACAGCTTGCGTTTTTCTCGTCTTTGATTAGCCGTGTTCGGTTACCGGAACCCGTGGGGAACGGGTGTCTGGATCTTCCCGTCACTGCGATAAACAGAGTTTTCTTATCAGGTCGGTTTTTCTTACCAAGGTCTTGTGGTTTTTGATCGCCATCGCATAGGCTGCCGGATCCCCTACGAACACAACCTTTTTCTTGGCTCTGGTAAGCCCCGTGTAGACGAGATTCCTTTGGAGCATCATGAAGTGTTGCTTGAGGATTGGGAACACTACGACGGGGTACTCGCTGCCCTGGCTCTTGTGGATGGAGATCGCATAGGCAGGTTGTAGGTCCGTCACTTCCATTCTTTCGTAAACGACTCTGCGGTCATCGAAAAGAATCTCCACTTTGCCGTTCATTGAATCGACGGAGTCGATCACGCCCATGTCGCCATTGAATACGTCCTTGTCGTAATTGTTTCTTGTCTGAATGACTTTGTCTCCTTCTCGAAAAAGACTGTGGCCCATGACGTGGGTGGCTCCATTGGGGTTGAGCGTGTCCCTGATTTGGTCGTTGAGGTTTCCTATGCCGCCAACGCCACGGTGGAGGGGGGCAAGGACTTGAAGGTCTCTTTTCGGGTCTATGCCGAATTTTTCCGGGAGGGTCCGGTGACAAAGAGTGGTCACGGCTCTCACGCATGCCTCCGGCGTCAGAGCCCGGACGAAATGGACGTCGTGAAGCGGGTCGATTTCATCGGGCGAATCAATGGGGGGAGGGGGGGAACCTTTGCCTGCAAGAATACCGTGAGCCAAGCCGACGATTCCGCTTGTTTCGGCTTGGCGAAAGGTAACTTCCAGTCTCGTCACTGAAAACAAGGCTGAGTCAATCAGATCCTTGAGGACGTTGCCCGAGCCCACGGAGGGAAGTTGATCGGCATCCCCGACAAGAAGAAGGTGCGCCTGAGGTGGGATTGCCCGCACGAGAGCCGCAGCCAGACGCACGTCCAGCATACTTGCCTCGTCCATGATCAGGAAGTCGCAGACCAGCGGGTTGCGGTCATTTACCGTGAACCCTCCATGCGAGGGGTCGAATTTCAGCAAACGGTGAACGGTTTGGGCGAAATGCGAGGAGCTATCGGCCATTCTACGAGCGGCACGGCCTGTCGGGGCAGCCAAAAGTATCTTTGTCTTTTTTGCCTTGAGGATTGAAACGAGTGCCCGAAGGATGGTTGTTTTTCCCGTACCCGGTCCTCCTGTCAGGATGGAAACTTTGGAGGCAAGGGCTTCGCTGACGCCTCTGGATTGAGCTTGGGCAAAGCCAAACCCTGCCTTCTCCTGTGCCCATTGGACGGCTTTGTCGATTAGTATGGGAGGGAGGGACGAGGGGGTGTGGAGTAGGTCGCGGAGAGATTTTGCCAAGGTTTGTTCGGCACGGTCTGAACCGGGCAGTTGGAGCCAATCCGGTTCGGTGGGAACAAGGTGCGAATCGGAGAGCAGGGCGTCGATGCGTGATTCGACTTCATTGGCCTCCGTTTCAAGCAAGTTTGCTGAGTTGAGGGCCAATTCCCTTCTTTCGGCATGGGTGTGTCCGGCCTCTTCGGCTTCCTGCATAACGTGAAGTACGCCGGCCTCAATTCTTTCGGGGCCATTGTTTGATAAGCCCAGGTTAAGGGCAATCCGGTCAGCGGTTTTGAAGCCTATGCCTTTGACGTCCCGGATGATGCGGTACGGGTCGTTTTCGAGGATCGATTTGGCTTCGTTTCCGTATTTTCTTACGAGGCGAAGACAGAGCGCGTCGGTCACTCCGTAAGTCTGTAGGAACATCATCACTTCCCGAACGGCCTTTTGTTCGGCCCAAGCCTCTTTGATGCTTTTCACCCTCTTTGCTCCAATCCCTTCGACTTCACGCAAACGGGCCGATTCCTCGGAGATCACTCGAAGGGTATCGGCTCCGAAGTGATCGACGATTTTGTTGGCATAGGTCTTGCCTATTCCGTGAATCAATCCGCTTGCGAGGTATTTCCTGATCCCATACGCGGAAGCGGGAAGTTTGCTCTCGAAAGAATCGAATGAAAATTGCCTTCCGTGTTTGGGGTGATTGGTCCACGAACCTTCCAGCAAGAGGGTTTCCCCGCACTGAACCTTGGGAGCCTTCCCTACGACGGCAATTTCAACGCTTTGATCGCCTTCCCTGAGTTTCCCGATGAGAAAACCGTTTTCCTCGTTGTAGAAGGTTATCCGCTCCAGGACACCTTCGAGCGAGCTCAGCTCCTTTCCCTCTGTCGAATGCCCCGGCAAGCTTAATCGTCCTGACTGGATGGGCTTTGGGCGTTCAAGCGAATGGCGTACCAATCGATCTTGCGGGTGAAATACATCGCTGCCGACAGAGTCGCAAACAAGCCGATGCTACCCATGAGCAAGGCAAAGTTCTCAAGTTGCAGGATAACGTAGAGGTATCCATAAAGGAGGGTCAGAACAACTCCTACGGTCAGGCCCAGTCGGAGACTCCGGAGAATCGCCTGAGCATATCCCGATATGAGTAAAATGACTGCGGTGGTCGAAGTCCAATAGGCAGGGTTGAATCCAAAGTGTTCGGACAAGGAAAGCAAAAGCAGATAGAAAATCAGTATGGCGAAACCCACGAGGAGATATTGAATCGGATGAACCCTGGCTTTTTGCAGAATTTCGGAAAAGAAGAAAGCCGCGAAAGCAAAGCCGAGAAATAGAATCGCATACTTGGCCATGCGGTTTGTTTTTTGATAGACGTCTGTCGGGAGATAGAAACGAATGCCAAAGGCGGAATCCCCAAGAATGTTTTTCGGCCCAGAAAGGTATTCTGCGGGCTCGCCGTGCCTGTTCTTTTCCCAGTGTCCCGAACCATCCCCTTCTGGAGCTGAACCGGTCCATGATTGTGGGATGGCCCGGTTCAAGTGGAGGACTTTCCAGTTTGCCTTGAAGCCATCCTCCCCCAGTTCCTTGTCAAGAGGAAGAAAGGCTCCGTCGAAACTGGGAGAAGACCATGGAGATGCGACGGACACCGAAGTCGTCTTTCCGATGGGGGAAAAGGCGAGTGTCGAACTTCCGTCAAGATGCAGGTCGATTACGAAGTCCATGGATGCGTTGATCTCGGACAAGTCGATCGTTGCCATTACTCCAGCCGAAATCACTTCTTGGGTGGGCAAACCGGGCAGGGTTTCGAGTTCCTTGTCATCAAAGAGAATTTTCGAGTTTTCGCGAATCCCGCGGACGTCGCTGATGCCAATGGTCAGCCATGCCTTCTCAGTGAGGATATTCTCCTTGGAAACCCGCGTCCTATCCCAGTCCGGCGGAAGGAAATTTCCAGAAAGCCGCAAGCGTGACTTGTAGACGACGCTTTCATAAATGCCACGGTAACGGGTTTCGGGAATAACGGTACCATTGATTTCCAAATTCTCGGGGAGTACGTGAAGGTAACGGGTTTCGCGTGTCGTCCTCGTTCGACCGTTGGAGTGGTTGCTTACTTCGACGTGGAAGGGGACGCTTATGATCGGTCCGATGACGGTCTGGTCGAGTCCCCACTTCGAGCTGATCTCCCGCGTGACTTCCTCGCGGCGGTTTTCGCGTTCGTCGATAATGAAGAAGAGGGGGACGGTTAAAACGAGCAAGCCGAAGACGAGCAAGGCGATTACGATTAGCTTGATCGTGATCGAACTGCCAGAAGAAGGAGCGGAAGGCGTTTGGTTCATAATCTTGTGTTTGTCTTTTCGAAGACTTAGATGAGAGAGAGCTTGGAATTGTTCAATCTGCCGTTTTTCCAAGCTCCGGACATTGAGTCCTATCTTGTTCTGTTGAAGGCACTGACGAGGGCAAGCAAACCGCTCTTTTCGATACTGGAGTCAACTCCGCAGCCATAGGCCGTTCTTCCGCTTTTGGTCTGGAGCTGAATGAAAGCGGCCGATTCGGTGGCCGAACCTCCTCCGATTGAATGCTGGCGATAATCGGTCAGCTTGAAGTCCTTGATGCCGAGGTTTTCCAAAGCGTGAACGAATGCGTTGATCGGACCATTTCCTTGCCCTTCTATGGATTTGGTTTCCCCGTTTATTTCAATCGTCGCAAGGCAGGAGATTTCACCTTCCGGCTCTTTGATCTTGGACGTTTGGTAGCCCACGAGCCTTAGGGGGGCGTTCTTTTCCAAGAATTCTGCCTTGAAAGTTTCGTAGATCTCCTCAGCCGCAAGTTCCCGAGATTCCGAATCCGCTTTGTCGTTGACCAAGTTACCGACTTCCGGATGCATGGGTTTGGGCAACTCCAGGCCGAATTCGCGTGAGAGCACGTAGGCAACTCCGCCTTTTCCGCTCTGGCTGTTGATTCGGATGATCGCTTCGTAGGTTCGTCCAAGATCACGCGGGTCAATTGAAAGGTAGGGGACTTGCCAAAGAGTCTCGTCCGAATCTCCTTCTTTCTCGCGCAGATCCATCCCTTTTTTGATCGCATCCTGATGGGATCCGGAAAAGGCAGTGAACACGAGGTCTCCGCCGTAGGGGTGCCTCTCGTGGACGGTCATGCCCGTCGTGCGTTCATAAGTTTCCCTGATCTTTTCTAGGTTGCTGAAATCGAGCCCCGGGTGAAGTCCCTGAGAGTACATGTTCAAGGCGACCGTAATGATGTCGAGGTTTCCCGTTCGTTCGCCGTTCCCGAACAGGGTGCCTTCCACTCGGTTCGCTCCCGCAAGGAGGCCCAGTTCCGTCGCCGCAGTGCCGGTTCCCCGGTCGTTGTGAGTATGCAGGCTGATGATTGCCTTGTCACGTTCCTTTAGGTTGCGGCAAAACCACTCGATTTGATCCGCATGTACGTTGGGGGTGAACAATTCGACGGTTGCCGGCAGGTTCAATATGATCGGGTTTTGCTCGGTCGGTTCCCACGCCTCCATGACAGCTTCGCATACCTCCAAGGCATAATCGACTTCCGTATCGGAAAAACTCTCGGGAGAGTACTCCAAGCGGACTTCCGTACCATCGAGTTCAGGCAGGAGGTCGCGGATGAGTTTTACCCCGTCCACTGCGATTTGCTTGATTTGCTCCTTCGACATGCCGAAGGTTACTTTTCTCTGCAGGGGAGAAGTCGAATTGTAGACGTGAACGATTGCTTTTTTCGCGCCCTTGAGGCTTTCGAAACTCCTCTTGATCAAATGTTCCCGCGCTTGGGTCAGTACTTGCAAGGCAACGTCGTCGGGTACCAGGTTTTCGTCGATAAGCTTGCGGGCAAAGTCGAATTCCGTTTGAGCGGCGGATGGAAAGCCGACCTCGATCTCTTTGAACCCAATTTGGACAAGCAATTCAAATAGTTCGAGCTTTTCCTTTATGCCCATTGGAATAGGCAAGGCCTGGTTGCCATCTCTCAAGTCAACGCTGCACCAATGGGGAACCCGGTCGATCGAGTTTTCGGGCCAAGTCCGATCGGGCAGGTCGATGGTTCCCCAGGCTTTGTATTTTGTTATTGGGCTTTTTTGCATGAGATCCTTTCCCTTTTAGTGAATCCTCGTGATGATGGAAAGAGGAAATCCCATTCCGCGCCAAAACAGTCGCTTTTCGAGAGGCTGGCCTTTTTGCCTCAAAGAGTTGAGTATTGCGAATCATCGCATGCCGAAGTAAGTAATACTCTTTGCATGAGTGACCCAAACCCCGATTTCACTTCTGTTCTGACAGACAAAACCATTGTCCTCGGCGTGTCCGGATCCATTGCCGCCTACAAGTCGGCCGACCTAGTGAGTGAGTTGCGGCGGGCAGGAGCCGTTGTTTTTGTGGTGATGACCGAGTCCGCAACGCATTTCATCTCCAGTTTGACCTTGGGGACCCTGTCCCGAAACCCCGTGCTGACTTCGATGTGGGATGAGGACAAGGGATGGCAGCCCGGGCATATTGAACTTGCAGACAAGGCGGACATGCTTCTCGTGGCACCCGCAACAGCGAACCAAGTAGGGAATTTCGCCAACGGTTGCGCTCCGGATGCTCTTTCTTCGATTTATCTTGCAACCAAGGCGAAAGTCGTGATGGCGCCGGCAATGAACGGCAAGATGTATCTTCATGCCGCGACTCAGGCTAATTTGGACAAACTGAAGGAATTGGGCGTTCTTATTGTCGAACCTGTCGAGGGAGAGCTTGCTTGCGGATACGACGGAACCGGGAAAATGGCTTCGATTCCCTCGATCATGAAAGAGGTCGCGGATTTCTTGAAGGGATCATCTTGAGCCATTACTATTAAAAAGGCTCCCTGCAAAGCAGAGAGCCTTTTGGGGGTAAAGATGTGGGCCGACGATCTTAATCAAGCGGCGTTGGGGAGGTCATGGAGGGAAATTTGCTTCCGTTTGACCCTCTTGAGCCTGGATTTTCGACGCAGTCCGCGATCAAGCTTTTCAATGAGATCGTCGATTGCTTTGTAAAGGTTGTCGCTAGAGGTGGATATGGTGATGGTCGAACCCTTGAGCTCAAGGTGCCCTTTGGCGATAAATTGGTGATTGTGGGATGAAGATCGCGAATCTTGGTCTAGTTCTACTCTGGCCCTAATGATTTTCTCCTCGTGCTTGAAGATTTTGTCCATCTTGTCGCTGACGATGTTTTTGAGAGCGTCGGTGAGGTCGAGATGTAAGCCGGAGATGATCAGGTTATTCTTCATATGCGTTGATAATTTTGTTAGTGTTATGATAATGCATTCAAGCATCTATTACAATTCAACTAAGCACAGCCTGCCTGGCTTTACCAATTTTGTTTTAACTTTTTTTGAATTCGCCGGAACATTCCTTTATGCAACCTCATTCTGAATCAGCCCAAAGAGAGGTCGCACCCCTTGTGAATGCCCCGGACCTAAGGTCATGGCTGATTTACGAAGACGATTCGATTCTTGCGTTCAACAAACCCGGTTGGTTGGTTTGCCATCCGTCCAAAAACGGTCCTTGGTCGAGTCTCGTGGGTGCTGTCCGGGAATGTTTTCACTTGGATCAGGTCTATTTGGTTGGTCGTCTTGACCGCGAAACAAGCGGTTTGACCCTTTTGGCGAAAAACAAAGCGGCCGGTCGGTTTTGGCAAAAGTCTCTTGAGGAAAAAAAGGTCCGACGAAGCTATTGGGCCATTCTTTCGGGCGAACTGAGCAAAGAGATCAAGGTGGCGGGTTATTTGGGGAAAGATCCTGATAGTCCTGTTTTCGTCAAGCAAAGAGTCGTTGGCAGCACGCACAAGTCCAAGCGTGCGGAAACGAGCTTTTTTCCTCTCTTTTCAAAAAATGGTTTCACGCTTTGTTCGGTTGTTACAAAAACCGGACGCAAACATCAAATCCGCGTCCATGCTCAGTCGGCGGGTTTTCCTTTGGTTGGCGAAAAACTCTATGGGGCGGCTGAAGAATATTATCTTGAGTTTTGTCGCCATGGATGGCGGGATGAATGGTTGCCGGTTCTGGGCATGAGAAGGCAAGCTCTGCACGCCCGGACTTTTGGCTTCGTAGAGGACGGGCCGGGTTTCGTTGCCCCTCTTCCGGGAGATTTTCTTGCCTTTCTTAGCGAAAGGTTGGAGCTTGCATCCGGCTGCGAGGCTTTGCTGGAAGATAAGGCTCGAATTTGGATGGAGGCTCAATTCCGCGGAGAATAGGGTTGTGCCGGTTCACCGAAACGGATAATCGGGAAGAGAACGCTATGAAACAGTTTTCCGCCAGTCCGTTGGATGCCCTGAAGGGTGGTTTTCGCAAGGCATGCGTAAAGCGTTTGGTTGGTGACGAACCGGGTGCGATCGACGTGCTGAAGAACGAGATTCCGGGGTTGGTCGTTTCATGGGTCAAGTCGACCGCTTTGAGCTCTGCCGAAAAAAAGGCCAAGCTCAAGGAGCTTTTTGACGATGAATCTGCCCGGGCGGAGGAATTAGCCGTAGCCTTCGACTTGTTTGCCGGCAAGTTTGAAGCCCGGGTTGCGTCCATTGTCCGAAAAGAGTTAAAGGACGCATCGTGCCGGATGGATGACGTGGTTCGGCAACTCGAAGAATCGTTGGTCCGGTCTCCCGTTCCCGAACAAGAGCTTGCTTTGGCCGAAACCGATTACGAGGATGAGGAAAGTCCGATCGCGGACGTGGAAGCGCGGGAAGCCGAAGAAGAACCGGAACCTGTTTCGGTTGCCGAAGACAAGGATGAGCAATTGGATCCTCCGATGGGCATTGGACTGAGGTTTGATGAAATTGAAGAAATGATCGACGAAGTACTGAGTCTCGACGATTCATAAAAATGTGTTTGCCAAGTGCAGGTCATCATTGCCAAATAACGATTGGTTTTGTGCATTATGCATAAAATAATTTTTTACCTACATGACTGAAAATATTGACGATCACCATCAGGGGGCTTCCGAGCCGTCGCCTACTTCCTCCACGCCCACGGGAGAGAAAAAAAGGAAATTGTACGTGGGTTTGGACTTGGGAACGTTGCAGTCGTGTTTCGTAACCAAGTTGACCAAGCCGGGCTCGGACGAGATTCCAGGAGAGCTCGTGCCGACCGTGGTCGGTTACCCGGAGGACGGGATCCTTTCCGGTATATTGCCCGGAAACTCATCCATGTTGCATGGAAATGAGGCGATTTCGAACGAATTGCATCTGCGGCTTGTCAATCCCTTGAGCGATGGCGTGGTCTGCGATGTCGAGGCCGCCGGATCTTTTTTAGACTATCTGCGTGACAAAATAGATCCCGAGAGAAAGAGAGAGGTTCTTTGCGTGATAGGTATCCCGGCCGTTGCCGATGGCGAAGCCAAGGAGAACTTGAAGAAGGCGGCGAAGGGTTCCTTTGATGGGATTCTTTTCATTCCCGAGCCTTTTCTTGCCGCACTCGGAATGAGAGACGAAAACAGATTGGGTGATCCTGACTATCAGGATCCGGTAAGCAATTCACTTTTCATTGATATCGGGGCAGGCACAACCGACTTTTGCATCGTGCAGGGTTACTTTCCCAAGCCTGAGGATCTGATGAGCATTCCTTTTGCTGGAAATGAGGTGGACGTGATTCTCGACAAGGCGATACGGGAAGCGTACCCAGAGGTCGACGTGCCTTTGTCCATGATCCGGAGCTACAAGGAGTCCTACTCTTATGCAGGGGAAAGCGAGTCCGGGGCCCGAGTCAAGGTGCCGGTTGGCGGGAAGCCCCGCAAAATCGAGATTGGTAAACAAGTCGGTTTTGCGTGCAATGAACTAGTTCAAGAGGTTTTCGAGACCGTGAAAAAGGTCATAGCTATGGCTTCTCCGCTCTCCGTCTTTTCCCTCCTGCAGAATATCGTGTTAACCGGTGGAGGCAGTCGTATCAGAAACATAGATCAAGAGTTACAACGGCTTCTGCTCGATGATGGTTACGAAGAGCCTGTTGTACGTATTTCTTCTCGCGAAGTTAAGCCTTTTGTCGCGATTGGAGCGATGAAGGTAGCCAAGGCGGCCCGGGAAGATCAGTGGGTCAGGTTATAGGCTGGAATTTTTTTAGAGGATACCGTGGAGGGTTTGCGAAATTCTCTGGACGGTTTCTTTGAGTTCTTGCTCTATGGCTTCCATTTCCTGAGGGCTTTTGTTTTCGAAAAGTATTGTCCATCCGTCCAGCTCGCTGTGTGAATTTTCTTTTCGGGAAGATTGACTGACAAGCCCCTTAACCCCTATTCCCGTGGTAATGAAGTCCGCCACTTGAATGGCGCCGGCAAGTTTTTGATGGCTTTCGGAGCGCAAGGGTTCGTGATGCCAGTGTACTGCATCCACTATGTCGTCGGAAATATGATGGTTCCAAAGATAATAAGCACCGATTTTTGCGTGATTCCAACCGACGGTTTTGCTTTCAAGGGTTAGGAAATCTTCTGTTTGCCGATGTTTTTTTTGGTATACTTGCTCAAAAAGCTCGGGAAAAGTAATCGCTAGAATCAGTTTGCCCAAGTTGTGCAGGAGGCCCGCTACGTAATCAGTTTCATCCTCGAATTTCTCATCCGACAGTGAAAGAATTTCTCGGGTCAAGATTGCGCATCCGATACTGTGTCGCCAAAAGTCGATCCAAGGAAAGGTTTGGGTGCCTTTCCCTAGATCCATGACGTCCTCGATGATCGGAGTGGCGGAAATCAGTTCCCTGATACGGTTCAATCCAAGGAAAATGGATGCCTCCTCCACGTCGGAAATGCTTTTGTCGTCCTTGCTTCCGAAAAAGATCGAATTGACCAAATCGAGAACGCGCGTGGTCAAGGAAGGATCGAGTCTTATGACTTCGGCAATTTGAGCCACAAAGCTGACGTCCGAGTCAAGAAGAACATGAAGAGTTTCGTTGATGCTCTTCAGGGAAGCCAACTTGGGGCATTGATTGATCCTTTCGATCAGCAAAAAATCTGAGAGAGGGCTGCTCGAGTCCGATGGATGGCGACGATCAGTCCCGGAATCGTCCTTATCCATGGTTAGCCAAAATCAGAAATTAGGCATCGAAAAGAACGGCGTTAGGCCGAAACTCGGTGAGGTTGCTTTTTTCTTTCAAGCAAAGGTCAAAGTAGTTGATAGCTTGCCTGCATGCTTCCGAATCTTTTTTCAGAATAAGGGTTTCCCCGGAGGATGAGAGAAGCTGAACGGAACCGTCCGCTCTTTTCTCAAGGTAAACCTGGGAGTTGGCATTTTTCTCCAAGAAGGAAGATACTTCTGGGTTCTCCATAAGAGCCGAGCGGGCTGATTTACTGTCGGAAAAACGAACCGACGCATTCTCACGGGATGCTTTCTCCAACTCGTCTGGGAAAGAAACATTCCCTTGTGCTTCAACGGTCTTTTTCGACCCTAGTTGGTTGGATATTCCGTCCAGCAGGTTTTTGCCTGCCGATACGAGTCCTCCTGCTATGATTGGATCCATGCCAATAATTAAAGCATTTTCTTTGCCAAAATTACGCTACATGAACCTGAGGCATTTGCGCTCAATAAGAACTTCCGCGATTTGAAGTGCGTTCAGTGCCGCGCCTTTCCACAATTGATCGCCGACAACCCACAGTGCCAAACCGTTTTTCAATGCATGGTCAACCCGGATTCGTCCAACGCCGCAAGCTTCCTTCTCGGTGTAGTCAATGGGCATTGGATACCTTTGGGCGTTTGGCAAATCCCAAAGTTCAACCCCTGGCGAATTCTCCAAGGCGTCTCTTGCATCGGGAACGTTGACGGCCGACTCGAACTCCGCATTGATTGAAATGGAGTGAGCCCTGTAAACAGGAACACGAACACAAGTGCATGAGATTTTCAAGGAGGGTAGATCGAGAATCTTCCTGCTCTCGTTTCTCATTTTCAATTCTTCCTTCGTGTAACCGTCTTCCCGGAAGTCATCAATGTGGGGTATCAGGTTGTAGGCTATGGCATGAGGGAAAATTGAATCGTTCTTGGGTTCCGTCTTTTCTACCCCTAGTGCGGCTCTTGCTTGTTGATCCAATTCCTCTGCTCCGGCCGCTCCTGCCCCGGATACGGCCTGATAGGTGGATGCGATGAATCTCTTAAGCCCGAAGCGTTTGTGCAAAGGGTGCAAACCCATCAAAGCAACAGCCGTAGAGCAATTCGGATTTGCGATGATTCCGCGATGTTTTTCGATCTCGTCCGCGTTGATCTCAGGTATAATCAAAGGCACGTCGGGATCCATTCGAAAGGCGGAACTATTGTCGATGACCACGCAACCTTGGCGACGGGCCAACTCGGCAAATTGAAGGGAGTTTTGCGAACCCGCGCTAAAAATGGCAATGTCCAGTCCCTTGAATGAATCGGCCGTTGTCTCCTGAACGATTTCAAGGTTTCCGCACGCCTGAATTTCTCTTCCTGCTGATCTTGCTGAGGCAAGCAGTCGGGCTTCTGTAACGGGAAATTCCCTTTTTTCGAGCAAGCGAATAATTTCTTGGCCAACGGCGCCCGTTGCCCCTACGATTCCTATACGATATTTTTTCAATGGACTTAGATATTTTGTATTCCGAGTATTTGGGAGTGGTGAATTCCTTGAGACTAAAGCCGACGGATCATGTTTTGATTGCATCCCTCGCTCAGCAGAAAATAAACCATTTTCTAAATGGGAAAAGCGTTAAAGATTATCTTATGTCAAGTTCTAAGCGAAAACCTTCTTGCGTGGAGGGTTCTCTCGGTACTCCTTCCGGACTCCATTGTGTGTGCCAAAAAATAGGGGAGGGGGAGAAGTTGGGCACTGTCTTCGAAGGACGGGTTTCCATTGGAATGACCTTCTCGGAGTGCTCGGAAGCTAAAAAAAGGAAGAATTTGATTACTACGAGAATTCTCCGGCTCAAGGGCTTGGAGGAGGGAGTTAATTCGGGTGGGCAAGTCGATACTTACAATCGCTACGTATACGTCCATGGCACGAACCACGAAGAAAGGTTGGGTAAGCCCGCAAGCTCAGGTTGTCTTCAAATGGGCAACGAGGAAATTGCGGAACTTTTTGACCTTTTGCCTGTGGGCACTCACCTATATGTAAGCTATCCTTGATCGTGCTTCTGAACTGCCTGCGTTACATTGCGAGAATGGCAAGTCCGCACCCTGTCCGCTGGAAATCAAATTTGGTAGTTTCCCCCGTTTTTTGCTTTGTGAGCGTTAAGAAAACTGATTTTGTCGATGACTTCACTCGCTTTTTCGTCTTCGTTCGTCGTAATGCAGACTGTCTGGCTTTTGAGTGACCTGATGGTTGAAGTGAGGGCCTCTTGCTCCAAACCCGGGGAGTCGGAGTCATAGATCAGGAAAGCATAATCGATTTGCCTGAGTTGAATCAAGGCATTGTCCAGGTCGTTGGTTTCGATTACTTGGTATCCCTGATTCTTGAGAAGGTTCCCAAGGCAGGTTCTCATATGATCGTCCTCCAGGAATACGAGCACGGGGATGCCTCTCTTGTCTCGTATCAAGCTTAGAATCTTTTCTACTTTGATCGGTTTTCTGAGAAAAGCGTAGCTTCCCAAGGCGAGAGCCTTTTCTTCGAGTTCGGGTACAGAATAGGCACTGAAGAAAATGAACTTGGACTTGGTTTGCTTGCTTTTTCTGATCTCGCTTAGCACCTCGACTCCATTAAGTTCGGGCATTTGCACGTCCATCAGTACGAAATCGAATTCGTTGGCCTGACACTTGGCCAAAGCCTCCGCTCCATTGACTGCCTGGTCCGCGGAAAACCCCTCCTCCCTTAAGATGTCCATCATGGTCGACCTGATGGCCGGGTGATCATCTACGACAAGGACGGTGGTTTTGCGAATTTCTTTGATCATCTTTTAAAAGTCACTATGCGATTCGTTGGTTTTTTGCCACGGAATTCTCTCCGGGAAGTTCGATTTCGATCGTGGTTCCATTATTAAGGGAGCTTTTTGCCTTGATCGAACCTCCGTGTCTTGTGACTAGCTCTCGGCAAAGGGACAAGCCTAAGCCGACGCCTTCTTCCTTGTTTGTAAAAAGAGGTTCGAATATCTTTTTCACGATCGCCTCTTCGATTCCCACCCCTTGATCGGAAACACAAAGCAGGGTTCTTCCGTCGTCCAATTTGCAAGCTTCCAAGTGGATTTCTCCTCCGTTCGGCATGGCTTGGATAGCGTTGATGAAAAGATTATACAGGACTTGCCTGAACAAAACACGGTCGAGATTGACGGGGAAGTATTTGGGGCGGAACTTGACGGAAAGAGTTGCGTTCCCCGTGATGTTGGCGTAAGTCATCGCCTCCCTTGCCAATACCCTCAAGTCGGTCATTTCTTTCTTGAGGCTGTCGCCTTTGGTCAATTGGAGCAATCTTTGTATGACTTCGTCCGAACGGGAGAGCTCTCTGTCGATAATTTCGAGATGATGTGCGGATTTTTCGTCTTTTTTGTTCTTTATTCTCAGAAAGTAGGTCGAATTCCTGATCGCTGCCATGGGGTTTCTCAACTCATGCGCTATGTTGGAGGAAACTTGCCCTACGCTAGCTAGTTTTTCCTGCTTGCTCAGCTTGTCTCTGGTTTCGATCAATTCCTTGTTGGCTCTTTCCCTTTCCTTGATTTCGGAAAGCAATTTTTCGTTGGTAAGCGTAAGCTGCTTGGTTCGGTCTTGAACTCTTTGTTCCATCTCCAGGTTGGCGACGAGTAGTTTGTCGTTCGAGTCGTTTAAGGAATCGAGCATTTCGTTGAAGAGGTCGGTCAACTTACCGAATTCATCGGTACTGATTTTCTTTGCCCTCAAACTGTAGTCCCGTTCATTGGATATTTTCTCAGCTACCCTTGTTAGTTCCTGAAGGGGACGGGTCAGGGTGTTTTGATACCAAATGGTGACGAAAAGGATCACGATGATCATAAAAGTCCAAGTTGTTAAACCCAATCTCTTGAATTGGCCTTTTTTGTACTCCAAGTGAGCGAGTGACCGCTCGATTACTATTTTGCCAATGGGTTGCTCGTCATCGGAGGAATGGATTGACCTGACGATGATCAAATCTGAGTCCGTCCACGTTTCGCCGTCTTTGTAAGACAAAAGTTGTTGTTGAGCTTCTGCTTCCGTTTTCCTAGTCGAGCAAAACATTTCATAATTGTCCTCTGAGCCCCCCTCGACCTTTTTCCAAATGCTCGAGTGGTTTATCTGCGGATTGTTTTGAAGGCCTTCGAGCTGATCCTTCGCTGCCTCCTGATCCTCGAATGCAAGCGTCGGATAAAGGTGCTTGGCAATGTTTTCGGACAAATTGACCGAGTCTTTGAGAATCAAGTCCTTGCTGTACGATAGTTCGCCTTGAAAGAAAAAGAGTGCCGCTAACGTCGGGATCACCAAGGTGGCGATGATCGTGGAAAGTAAGAACTTTGCCCGGAATGACCACAAAGCAGAATTGTCTTTCATTCCTTGTTCAAGGTTACGAGGGCTTGAGCAGATCTAGGAATAGTTGGGCACGCCTCATTAGCAATGCTAGTAGCCCTGGCTCTAGCGTTTGATTACGTCGATGGCCTTGGAAAGAATGTTTTCCGGTGAAGAATCCAGATGTTCGTTCAGTTTGCGCGCTATGAGTTCTTTGAATTCCTCTTCGCTCAAGGTTACTTTGGCGGGCTTTGCCCGTAAATCGACAGGGAGCTTCGTTTGAGAGCCGTCTTCATCCTTCTTTTCGGATACCGCGAGCTTGGGAGACCGCTCCAGGATATCGTTTGTGATGCTTCTTTTGGCAGCGCAAAGCTCGACTTCTTCAATGGCTGAGTCAAGGTCGCAAGCCCAATCTTTTGGCTTGGCTTTGCGGAGTGCGACGACTTTAATTTTCTTGTCGCTTCTTGCCGAGAGAATCCGTTCGACGTCGGTTTGTTCGGCAACATGCGTCGGGCCTGTGAGTACGAAAACGTTACTTTCCTGATAAAGCCCCGACCGCAGAAGAAGAGGGAGGGAAGGGCAATACCTCGCCCGGTAGGGATTGTTTGTCGGCAAGTTTGAAAGTTTCTCAAATTCGTCTTCCGGACCGACAAAGGTAATGCCTGTTTTGGCGCGTGCGGGATTGCTCCTGTATCTTTCTATCGCATCGCAAAAATCCATCTTGTCCGCAGAGGACTTGGCAAAGACCGAGCGTGCACCGTTTTGGGGCTTTGTTTTCATAATAGGGTTATTTCAATTTGGCCAATTTTGCCCGAAGAGTCAAACTGCAATACATGCCATTGATTGTCAGCAAAATAGCCTTCGGTTTCTCGTTTGCAGCGATTTAAGGTTGTGTCCGGAGAAAGGAGGAAGCGTTAGGTTGCTTTCCTGTTTTACACATTTTTGATAAGAGCAGGAAGAACCTCCTTCATTACTTCCTTGAGGTTCGAGTGAACGCAATTCGGGGCAATTTCCTTGAGTTCTGCTTCTGAATGTGTGCCGGTTGCCACGAGGATGCTTTTTAGTCCCGCTTGGGTTGCAGTTTCGTAATCGTAGGGCGAATCTCCCACATACAAGGTTTCATGTGTGTTGCCACCCAATTTTTCCAAAGCATGCACAGTGAGCCTTGGGTCGGGCTTTTTCCATGCCGTATCGTCTGCGCCCAGGGTGAAAGCAAGCCATTCTGAGAAATGCAGATGATCGCATGCTGCTCGTGCATGCGGTCCGTGTTTGTTGGTGAGAACGGCAGTCTTGACCCCGCGTTGCCTGCAAAAAGAAAGGATTTCGTGCGATCCAGGAAGAGCTTTGAGACCGATTAGCATTTCTTCCTCGAATACTGGCCTGAGAATTTCGACTGCCTCTTGGGCCCGTTTGGCACCGATAAGTTTAGTCATGGTGGAAAGCGACGCGCCGCCAACCGAACTTTTGACCTTCTCGTAACTCGGCTTGGGGAAGCCCATTTGAGA
>JAYOMW010000063.1:14102-17115 GCA_038121045.1 Opitutia bacterium | reverse complement strand
GGAATGCCCGACATGGGAAACATGGACCCCAAGGAATTGGCCAAACTGGCCAAGCGATTCAAGGGGTAAATTACCGCCCCTTGGGCCGATGGGGAACCCCAAAAAAGGGGCGGACGAAAGAAAGACTAGCTCCTAGGACAAGTCAAATCGATCAAGGTTCATCGTTTTGTTCCAAGCAGCCACGAAGTCTCTGACGAATTTTTCATGGGAGTCGGAACAGGCATAAACTTCGGCATAGGCTCGCAGCCGCGAATTTGAACCGAATACCAAATCGGCGCGAGTGCCTGTCCATTTGAGTTCTCCACTCTTTCGATCCCTGCCTTCGAATGCTTCGGAGTCTTCATCGACCGGACTCCACTTGACGGACATGTCGAGCAAATTGACAAAGAAATCATTGGTCAGAGTTTGCGGCGAATCCGTAAATACCCCGTGCTTTGACTGGCCATGATTTGCGCCAAGCACCCGCAACCCACCGATCAAAACGGTCATTTCGGGTCCAGTCAAAGTGAGTAATTGCGCTCTGTCGATCAAGAGAGCCTCCGTTGAGACACTGTAACTTTTTTTCAAATAGTTGCGGAATCCATCGGCAGGAGGTTCCATAACCCCAAAAGAATCGACGTCGGTCTGGTCTTGGGATGCATCCATGCGACCGGGAGTAAAAGGCAAAGGAATTTCAACCCCGGCTTTTTTGGCAGCTTCCTGTACCGCGACCCCACCTGCCAAGACAATCAAGTCAGCCATGGAAATTCTTTTCTCACCTGAGTTGAATTCATTTTGGATGGCTTCGAGCACTTCGATTACCCGGGCAAGTTGGTCCGGCTGATTGACCTCCCAATCTTTTTGGGGAGCAAGCCGTATGCGAGCACCGTTTGCTCCTCCGCGCATATCCGAACCGCGAAAAGTGGACGCCGAAGCCCAAGCAGTGGAAACCAACTCCGATATAGAAAGTCCGCAGGACAAAATTTTGTCCTTGAGGGAATCGACGTCGGCATCGTTCACCAACTCATGATCGACCGATGGGATTGGATCCTGCCAGATCAAATCCTCGGAAGGGACCTCAGGTCCCAAATAACGCAATTTCGGGCCCATGTCGCGATGAGTCAACTTGAACCAAGCCCGAGCAAAGGCATCCGCAAACTGCTCTGGGTTCTCGAGAAAACGCCTTGATATCTTCTCGTAGGAGGGGTCGACCCGGAGGGCCAAATCGGTGGTAAGCATAGTAGGCTTGCGTTTCTTGGCGTCATCAAACGCATCCGGTATCGAATCGGGAGCATCTTTGGCTATCCATTGCTTGGCTCCCGCCGGACTGGTGGTTAATTCCCACTCGTAAGCAAATAGATTTTCCAAGTAATTGACACCCCATTGAGTCGGAGTAGTGGTCCAAGTGACTTCCGGACCAGCGGTTATGGTATCCGGACCACTTCCACTCCCGAAACTGCTGGTCCAACCGAATCCTTGCTCCTCGATAGGAGCAGCCTCGGGCTCGACTCCCACGTTTGACACATCACCCGCTCCGTGAGTTTTGCCAAAGGTATGACCTCCGGCAATCAAGGCTACCGTTTCTTCGTCGTTCATGGCCATTCGTCCAAAGGTTTCGCGAATATCATGAGCCGAAGCAGCGGGGTCGGGGTTCCCGTTGGGTCCTTCCGGGTTTACGTAAATTAAGCCCATCTGCACGGCCGCCAATGGATTTTCGAGATCACGCTCTCCACTGTAGCGTTTGTCATCCAACCAAGTCCCTTCTGTGCCCCAGTAGATATCGTCTTCGGTTTCCCAAATATCAGGTCGCCCCCCTCCAAAACCAAAGGTCTTGAAACCCATTGACTCGAGGGCCACGTTTCCAGTCAGAATAAAGAGGTCGGCCCATGAAATCTTGTTGCCGTACTTTTGCTTAATTGGCCAAAGCAGGCGTCTAGCCTTGTCGAGGTTGCCATTGTCAGGCCAACTGTTTAGAGGGGAAAAACGCTGGGCGCCGGTTCCGCCTCCTCCCCGCCCATCGGCGGTTCGATAAGTACCTGCTGCATGCCAGGCCATACGGACGAAAAAAGGACCATAATGCCCGAAGTCGGCGGGCCACCATTCCTGAGAATCAGTCATTAGAGAAGCTAGATCTTTTTTCAGGGAATCGTAATCAAGATTTTTGAACTCGTCGGCGTAATCAAATTCCTCGTCCATCGGATTGGACCGGGCATCGTGTTGATGGAGTATGTCGACCTTCAGTTGGTTAGGCCACCAATCCTGATTGGAAGTACCGCCTCCAGCAGCATGATTGATCGGACATTCGCCCGCATTCGTGACAGGAGACTCCGGGTTTTGGTGGTTAAAAGGGCAACCGCCCGTCGACTTGGATTGATTGTTCTCTGTGCTCATGTCTGATTACTGTGTGGAATAGATTAAAAAAAAAAAAAGGATCTTATATGGGAAACCTTGTTTTCGCAAAAGCAAAACAAAAAATTTTCATTTTACAAGCAAAGCCTATCCGAAATGACTTCTTTCATAAAAGAGGTCGCAACCCTTAGAAAAAGCATTCAAGTTTTTTGAGCTTCTCGTGATCCTTGACACCGGGTTGTTTCTCCACGGCGCTATTGACGTCCACGATGTCAGGATTCGTTTTGGCTAACGCTCTTCCCAGGTTTTCAGGCCCTAATCCTCCGGCGAGAACCCATTTTTTGTCAGGGTGTTGGTTTTTCAAATCGGTAAACCTCTCCCAATCCGACGGCAGACCGGTTCCCCCAAACTTAGCCTCGTCATATGCATCCAAAAGAAAAGTCTCTGCAAAGGGCAGGAGACATTCTGGGAAATTCTCACGAGGAGAGATACGGGGTGCCAACCATAGTTTTTCCGTACCCGTAATTTCCATCCATTCGGAGACCCTGTCGGTGTTGATTGAGCATGGGAAGTGCAATTGGAAAAAATCAAATCCGATTTTCTCGATTTTTTCAAGACGCTCAGGGGAAGGAGCGACTTCCACCGCAACCGAGAAAGCGTCTTCAACTTGGCATTGCTTCCAAAG
>JAYOMW010000063.1:5750-14002 GCA_038121045.1 Opitutia bacterium | reverse complement strand
CGAAACGTCCGAGAAATCGGTCGAATAAACGGACAAGGTATCCACTATGGCATGTCCGACCGACTCAAGCAAATTGACCAAAACCTCACGATTTCGATTCCCGGTAACCACCAAAACATTTTCGCTATCGAGCGTTTCAGTTGCGACAAGAGCCTGCCCCAGATCTTCGGCTGTGGAAACGGGTGGAATCAATTCGACTTCGAGGTTGAAACCACGAACGACAGAGGCAGTAGCTTCACCCACGCAAGCCACTCGCATCGGTCCGAAACTACGAATATCTCCGAAGGCTTTGAAGAAAAGATTGAAGAATTCACGGGCCCCGTTGGCACTCGTGAAAACGATCCAACCGTAGGTGGCCAAACCTGCAAAAACTTCCGCAACAAGTTTGCGGTCGTCAACCGGAAGAATCTTGATCAAGGGCAGTTCCAAAACTTCCGCCCCTTTGTCTTCGAGCAATTTCTTCAACCGGAAATTTTGACCGACCGGGCGGGTGACGACAATACGCCGACCAAAAAGCGGACGATGCTCGAACCAATCCTCCTCACCAGCAAGTCCAACCGCACTTCCTACAAAAATGACGGCGGGTGATCCCATACCTTCTTCTGCCGCCAACTTGGTCAGATTCCCCAAGGAACCGAGGATTTTCCTTTGGGATGGCAAGGTGCCGTTGCTTACGATCGCAGAGGGTTTGTCTTCGGGCAATCCGCCGGCAATCAATTTGTCGACAATTTGGTCCAGTTTGCTCATTCCCATGTAAATGCAAAGTGTTCCCCCTGCAGTGGCAAACTTTCCAAAATCAATACGCAAGGCTTCTTTCTCAACATCCTCGTGTCCCGTCAGAAAGGAGATCGAAGAACCATAATCACGGTGGGTCAGAGGAATTCCGGCATAAGCTGCGCAACCAAGAGCCGCAGTGACACCGGGCACAATCTCGTAGGGTATCCCCGCATCGTCAAGGGCCGTCATTTCCTCCGCGCAACGCCCAAAAACAAAAGGGTCTCCGCCTTTGAGACGAACCACTTGCTTTCCCAATTGCGCTTTCTCGACGAGCAGTTTACAAATTTTTTCCTGCTCAACGGTATGACGGCCAGGTGCCTTGCCGACGTCGATTTGCTCGCACTCCTTTGTGGTTTCGGCCAAGAAAGCGGGGTTGACCAAGTTATCGTACACCAAAACGTCACAGGATGAAACAAGATCCCGTGCTTTCACCGTGATAAGACCACGATCACCGGGACCTGCTCCGACGAGATAAACTTTCCCTTTGAGGCTCATTGTGATTCAAAAACCGATAACGCACGCTCCAAAGCGGAAGAATGAGACAGTCCGGAAAGATCGATCTTCGAACAAACGGAATTATAAAAAACAAACAGATTATCTCCTTGACGATGAACCCCCACTGCAACATTGCAACCACCCCCTATGGTTGCCAAAACGGCACGCTCGAAATCAACGGCTTTTGCAGTATCCTCATCGCAAGCAATCTTGAATCGATCGACGTCGGACTCACGAACCTGCAAAGCGATCGCAGCTTGACCGGGAGCCGGCACCATCCGCTCGATCGGCAAATGCTCGAAACGCAAACCGGGAAAGTCTCGTATGCCCAAACGGCGAAGACCAGCAGCGGCAAGTACGGTGGCATCCGCCTCATGGTCCTCGGCGATCTTTCTCAGTCGCGTCTCGACGTTGCCTCTGATGTCTTTCATCTGGGCTTCAGGCCAATGCATTGCGAGAAGTTGAACCCGTCGGCGCGGACTGCCCGTTGCAATCACCTTGGGAGAAACGACTTCAGAGCGCACCACAAGCACATCGCATGGATTTTCTCGCGGGAGGTAGCCTGCCAAAACCAAGCCATCCGGCATTTCGGTTGGCAAATCCTTGGCGCTGTGGACCGCTACGTCGGCCCGGCCTTCAAGCAAGGCAACTTCCAATTCCTTCGTAAAGAGTCCTTTTCCGCCTTCTTGCTCCAAGGACCATTCCAATCGCTTGTCGCCCGTAGTCGAAAGAGGAAGCGTTTCAACCTCGGAACCCATTTTTTCCTCAAGGACGGAGGAAACCAAATCAGCCTGCTTGAGAGCAAGCGGACTCTTGCGAGTGGCAAGAATGATTTTGGGAGTGAAGCCTGACATCAGTTAAAAACGAAGGCGCGGAAAAGGAGAACCTTTCCCGCGCCCTTCGAAAAGAATGATAAAGTCAAAATCAACCGTAAGCGGCTTGGGCTCCCTTGATGTTCTTTTTGGGAATCCAAGGCATCAGGGACCGGAGGTGGCGACCGGTTACTTCGATCGGATGCTTTTCTCCGTCCTCCAGCAACTTGTTGTACTTGGGCAAACCATCTTGGTACTCCTTGACCCACTCACGGGCAAATTTACCCGACTGGATTTCTTTGAGAATAGACTTCATGGCCTTCTTAACGTTTGCGTTAATGACCCTCGGTCCGCGAGTCACATCACCGTACTTTGCCGTTTCGGAAACTGAAAACCTCATGCCGGCAACACCTGATTCGATCATCAGATCAACGATAAGCTTGAGCTCGTGCAAGCATTCGAAATAGGCCATTTCGGGGGCATAACCAGCCTCGACCAGAGTCTCGAAACCAGCCTCGACCAAAGCGGAGGCTCCACCACAAAGAACTGCTTGCTCGCCAAACAAGTCCGTCTCGGTTTCCTCCTTAAATGAGGTTTCTAAAATACCCGCTCGTCCGGCGCCGATACCAGCCGCCCAAGCGAGGGCGATTTTCTTTGAGTCTTTGGAAGAACCTTTGAGTACCGCAATCAAGGAAGGCACCCCTTTGCCCTCTTTATACTGAGCACGGACGATGTGGCCCGGGCCCTTGGGAGCAACCATAATTACGCTCACCCCGCGAGGTGGCTTGATCAATCCGAAATGGATAGCAAATCCGTGCGTAAAGAGAAGGGTTTTTCCCTTTGAAAGGTTCGGTTTGATCTCCGACTCAAATACTTCGGCTTGCTTCATGTCGGGAACGCCGATCATGATGACGTCTGCCTGCTGAACGGCATCAGCGACTTCCATCACCTCAAAACCATGTCTCTTGGCCACTCGAATCGACTTGCTGCCCTTATACAGACCGATGATTACCTTGCATCCGCTGTCCTTGAGATTAAGAGCGTGGGCATGCCCTTGAGAACCGTATC
Source organism: Opitutia bacterium (assembly GCA_038121045.1). Classification (GTDB taxonomy): domain Bacteria; phylum Verrucomicrobiota; class Verrucomicrobiia; order Opitutales; family Seribacteraceae; genus Seribacter. The sequence continues at coordinate 10,850 of JAYOMW010000063.1, read as the reverse complement.
CGATTACGGCTAGCGTTTTCTTTTTGATAGGCGTTATTTTCGCCTCTTTTTGGGTGTATACTTTAGCGGGCATGGCCGTGTTGTATTTTTTGGTTAGTTTGTTTGTGTGAGCTTAAAGCAGCGTCAATCGTCCAGCATTCCGCGACGCAAAGAAACGGTTCCGGTCCTTGCCAATTCGGAAATACCGAAAGACTCGACAAGAGAGAGAAAAGCTTTGATCTTATTCTCGTTCCCAGTTACCTCCACGATCAGACTCGACGGCGCGACGTCGATGATCTTGCCCCGAAAAACGTCGCATAATTGGGTTACCTCGGAACGGGTCTTCGAATCCGTCCGAATCTTGACCAGAACCAATTCGCGACCCACGCCCTCCCCGCCGACGAAATTGTTAACTTCGATTACGTCGATCAACTTGTCCAATTGATTGATGCACTGCTCGAGGGCTTTTTCATCCCCGTTCAAAGTCACGGTAATTCGGGAACGGTCTTTCAGGTGAGTCGGACCGACGTTAAGGGTATCTATGTTGAAGCCTCTGCCACTGAAAAGACCGGCGATCCGAGCCAATACACCGAACTTGTTTTCGACGAGAACTGAAATGACGTGACGCATGAAAAAGCTGAGGGGAAGATGGTGGACGGCACAGGACTCGAACCTGTGACCTACTGGGTGTAAACCAGTCGCTCTAACCAACTGAGCTAGCCGTCCGTGTGTTACATGAATTGAAGGATTCGAGAATAGGGAAACCCAGCCGAGTGGCAAGCGAGAATCTCCAATTGCTACTTGACCTCGACCCTTATCTTCTTGGGACCGAACAAAGGCTTGGGATAAGATTTGAAATTCTTTTCGGGAGGGCGAGGGGTAGGTTGAAACGCCCGAGGGGGTGGAGACTCTGGCTTCGTAGCGGAGGTTCGAATTTTCTTGGGGCCCAGCCAATAGCTTTGCTTGGGAACTCCGGAAGAAGCACCGGGAGGAGTCACGCTGCGCAAACTTGGCCTTCCCAGACCTCCGTCAGCAGGCGGGGCAGGTAAATTTTCCGAACCCGCTTTTTGCACAGGGAGTCCGGGTTCGTCAGGGCGGTGCCTTCTGAATTGAAAACGGTTGACGTCGCGCAAAGACAGGTTGTTGACCTTCTGCATCCAATCATCGACCCGTTTGCCCAATTCGGCGTAATAGGCATCTCTGAATTCTATGGAGGAAGCGGCTTGTGCGCTTCCTCCCAAATCGCTTTGCGAAACCCTGTCCCAATTAACCGTGGCCAAAGAATCGTTGAGAGGTGTCTTGACTGCAAGGCGGGTGCTCGGCACTCGCTCGTTTCCAATTGTCTGACTGCCGGCCAAAGGGAAACGCCGGTTTCCGAAAGAGGAATACTTGCTTGGCCATTCCCTCACGCTTATTCTTTTCGAAAATGCCGAATTCAAGCGACTGGAGGACAATCTTTTTCCGGACAGGTTGCTCAGACGTCCATCAAATGATCTCAATTTCTTGGTGAAATCATTCTCTCTTTGCTGCCCCCACGCCCCCGTTGCGAAAAAAACCCAAGCTATGAAGAAGGAGAATGAAAAACTCGACTTTTTACCAGCAAGCATAAATAACGACTGAATCAATGATTTTTGTTTTCTATTATAAAATCCCTTCTTTGGCGAATCGTAAATGAAGACCTACCTTTCTCTTCTTCGGCAAGTCATGGAAGACGGAACCTACCGTGGCGATCGTACCGGGACAGGGACTTGGTCTTTATTCGGTGCACAAGCCCGTTTTCGCATCGACGAAGGCTTTCCGCTTTTGACCACCAAGAAACTTCATCTGCGCTCTATCATTCATGAGCTTCTCTGGTTTCTCAAAGGTGAAACGAACATCGAATACCTGCGCGAAAACAAAGTAACCATCTGGGACGAGTGGGCCGATGAAAAGGGCGATCTCGGACGGGTCTACGGAGCCCAATGGAAAGACTGGAGAAAACCGGAAGGAGGAAGCATCGATCAAATCAAAGAAGTAATCCGATCCATTCGGGAAAACCCCGAAAGCCGCAGACATCTGGTGTGCGCATGGAACCCAGGAGAGTTACACCTGATGGCTCTCCCACCTTGTCATGCCCTCTTCCAGTTTTACGTAGCCAACGGAAAGCTCAGTTGCCAACTCTACCAAAGAAGCGCCGATCTTTTCCTTGGCGTTCCCTTCAATATTGCTTCCTACGCCTTGCTGACCATGATGATTGCAAAAATTTGCAATCTGCAAGCCTACGAATTCGTTCACACCTTTGGTGACCTGCACCTTTACTCCAATCACAAGGAACAAGCGGAACTACAACTTTCCCGGGAAACCCGCCCTTCCCCGACCATGACCATCCACGGGGATCAAAGGGAAATTTCGGACTTTTCCTTTGAGGATTTCGAGCTGACCGATTACGACCCCCACCCCGCCATCAAGGCTCCCATTGCCGTATGACGAAGAAGGGTTCATTAAAGGCAATAGCCGCGGTTTCGAAAAACAGAGTCATTGGTAAAAACGGCGACTTGCCTTGGCGGCTGTCAGACGACCTCAAGTGGTTCAAAAAGATCACCATGGGACACGTTATTCTTATGGGTCGCAAAACTTGGGAATCACTACCCGGCCCTCTCCCCGGTCGCGAAAACTGGGTGCTTAGCCGAACCCTCCAAACAGGTGACGGCATGCGTGTCTTTCGTTCCCTGGATGAGGCAAAGCGGTCAATTGAAGACCGTACCTTGTTCATTATTGGCGGAGGAGAGCTCTACACTCTCGCCTTGGAAGACTGCACTGAACTTTTTCTTACCGAAGTAAACCGTGTGGTTGAGAATGGCGATGCCTTCTTTCCTGAATATTCTGAGCTTTTCAGCCCTCATGAAACTTTGCACGAATGCACTGATTTCAAATTGAGAAGATGGGAGAGAAATCAAGGGAGTTGAAGATCGGAACAACCACGCATAACCTCACCCAAACCCTGCTTCCTAATAATAGGGGCGCAACAATACGTAGACAACGGGTCCTGTAATGGCAACGTAGAGCCAAACAGGATAAACAATGCGTGCGAGTTTTCTGTGCTCCGCGAAACAATTGGTATACCCATGGACGAAAGTCAGCAAGATGAATGGAAAGCTCAATGCAGCCAGCGCGATATGAGAGATAAGAACGAAGTAATACACTTTCTTGATCCAACCCTGTCCGCCAAAGGACGTCTCAAAGGTGGTAAGATGGTAACAAACGTAAGAAATCAAGAACAGGGATGAACACGCCAAGGCAAAGAAAATCCATTTGCGGTGCAGAGAAACCCGTTGTTTTTTGATCGCACGGACCGCCATCACCAATCCGAAAGCCGCAAAGGCATTGAGCGCCGCGTGAAAGGGAGGGAGAAAAGGAAGAGAAAGGCCTTCCGGTTTTTCAAGCAAGGACAGAAACCATGGACGTATTGGTCGCATAGCAGCTACAAGTCCAAGAACGAGAGCAGACACGATCCAGACCAGCAACTTTAGCCTCTTCGCCAATTCGACGTTCGGCTCTAGCTTGCGATAGGAGTCTAATTCCATGCCTGTTTTCCGCAAATCAGGATCCGACTTTTAGATCGAAAGGGATGAAGGTTTCGGGTTCGCCGGCAAACCTGACTTGAGCCCACAAACGGTAAAGTCCTTGTTTGGGCGGCGTGAAAGTAAAGGAAAGGGGTCCCTCGTGAAGATCACCCTCATCTACCGGAAGCAAATTATCCTCAGGGTGCAAATGAGCAAAACCTTTCAGATCTCCGTCGAAAGCAACCATATGAGCGAAAGCTCCCATGACCGGTTGGAAACCAAGTGTCTTGCCGTTTTGGTCCAAGGCATGAAACACCAACCGAATCTCATCGCCAGAATCGTCTTTCTTAAGCTCGAAAAAACGGTTTCCTAAAGAATATGCTAGTTTTTCCTGAACACCGGGCACGGAAACCCGATCACCCTTGACATTGAAAGAAGAGGTCAAAAGGACTCTTCTCGGACTGCGAATAGGTATAAAATCGAGAAAGATAGCGTATTTTCCAGCATTCTCAGGGGTGAGGGTAAAGTACCAAACACCCCCATTGAGAGAGTCGGGTTCAGGGTGCACGTGATGGTAATCGGCAAGAGATTCGTCGACTGCAAGCAGATGAATTTTTTTCGTATGGCTTAACGCCACCTCCTCCGCCGTGAGAGGCGAGCCGTCGAATTGCGTGATATCGAGGCGAAAGTCGCACGGTTTGCCAGGGACTAATTCGCCTAGCGGGCGAAAATCTAAAGACAAAGGCCATTTGCGCAACGAGAGATCGACGAAAGCCGAATCTCCGCCACCACAATAATCGACGATTCCTTCGGCGTTGTAAGTTTCCTCATGAAGAAAATCACAGGGAGTGACCGGAATAGACCGCATCACAAAATAAACGAACGCGAAAGGCACGGCAACTATCACGGCTTTCAGGAAGGGATTCATAGTGGTGATCGGTTGTATTCTTTCTGCAACAGTTTATTTCTGCAATCCCCCCGAAAGGCGAGACAGAAAGTCCTCGACAGACCAATCCTTGCCGGGCACCTGATAAATGATTTGACGGCGAAAATTGATCATAAGTGTGCGCATCGTATGATCGATGGTCAAAGATTCGTCATTCTTTCGAAGTAGGCCGAACTGCCGAGTCAAATCGTCGATCACTCCTTTATCCGCAGTGCCAAAACGAAAACTTTCCTCGTTCACACCGTAAGCTTGGGCATATTGTTTGAGCACGGCTGGAGAATCATAAAAGGGATCCAGAGTAATGGAGAGAAACTTTACGTTTTCTATCTTGGTTTTTGCGGCGAGAGCCTGAAGTTTTTTCATCTTCATCGTTGACGCGGGACACATTTCCGGAACGGAGCACCTGGTGAAGATAAAGTTCAAAACCGTAACAGAACCATCGAAATAATCCGTGGTGATGATTTCACCGTCTTGGTCATAGAGTGCAAAGGGAGGGAGTTGGTCACCAACGGAACGGATCGAGCCATCACCCAATGACAAAGTGTCACGCCGGAGAAGGCGATTAACATTGTCGAAACGGATACGATCACCCCGTTCATCGGGCCAAAGGTAATGCAACAAATAGGCTTTTCC
>JAYOMW010000063.1:0-5650 GCA_038121045.1 Opitutia bacterium | reverse complement strand
TGCTTCATGGAGTCTCTCAAATCCTTCCCGAATGATCAGGTTACTATTTTTCAAGAAGAAGATGCAACTTTGAGAATTAAATCTCTTCGTTTTTCCCTTCATAAGGACGTTAATGCCTCTGTACCCAACTATTAGCACAGCTATCAATCGTATATAAGTTTCCATTCACCTTGCTTGCATCCAGCTTTAAATTCATTTTAATAACTAAATCTTACCCTTGTGAACACCGTCAAAGATATATCAGCCAAACCGGAAGCTACTCCCCTTCAGGGCGAGGTAGGAGTTTCTCTTCTCGGTGCGTATGAACTTACCAAACCCCGTCTCAGCCTCCTCTCGGTTTTCACTGCCTCCCTCGGTTATTTGGTACACGATCCACTCGTCGACAAGCTCGGTGCTTTCCTTGCGCTTACGCTTGGCACCGCTTTTTCTGCAGCAGGAGCCGCTGCTCTTAATCAGTGGATGGAGCGTAAGGAAGACGCCCTCATGCCCAGAACCGCGAACCGACCTATACCGGCCAAGTTGGTTAGTTCGCAATTTGCCCTCCTCTTTGGTATTTTTCTTTCCTTCGCCGGATTGGGCATTCTCTGGACGGGAACGAACGAATGGGCCGTCGGCCTCACCTTTCTTACGCTTGTCGTCTACTTGGCGTTCTACACCCCGCTAAAGAAAAAATCATCCTTGGCTATCGAAGTCGGCGCCGTCTCGGGCGCTCTCCCGCCCCTTATCGGATGGGTAGCGGCTGCAGGTGAACCAACCTTATATGGCTGGATTTTGTTTGGGATCCTTTTTGCTTGGCAGCTCCCCCATTTCATGGCCATAGCGTGGAACTTTCGGGATGATTACGAAAAAGGGGGGTTTCAACTTCATCATTCCGGTGATCCTAATGGCGCTCAGCTCGCATCAAAAAGCCTCATCTACACTCTTACACTCAACTTTTTGGTCTTTGCCCCCTATTTTTTCGATTTGGGGGAAGGGTACAAAACACCTGGAAATTTCTATCTTTTCAGTGCGATTGCATTGACTCTTTTCATCATGTTTCGAGCACTTGATTTTGCTTTCGGCAAGGATCGCGACAGATCAGCCAAGCGGCTTTTCATCGCCACGATCATTTACCTGCCTCTTCTCCTCGCAACTCTCGTGATCGACCGCTATCTGTAATTTTCGAAGATCCTACAACTCATCAGTCATGATTCATAAAATTCTATCTCGCCAAGGTCTGTTGTTTTCGCTCGCGGTCGTTTTTTCGAGCGGATGTTCGCGGATCGATCACAAGCAATCCGCCTTGGACCCCAAAGGCCTGATTGCTCAGAATCAGTACGATTTGTTCATGCTTTCTGTTTGGATTACCATTTTTCTTTTCTGCGCAGTCGGAGGATGTCTCTTGTATGTTTTGTGGAGATATCGGGTCAAAACCCCCAAAGAGGCGAAAGATGTTCCGTCTCAATCGCACGGAAACTCCAAAATCGAGAGCATTCTCATCCTTGCATCCTGTGTGATCCTCGTTATTTTAGCTGTCCCCACTTTACAGGGGATCGTTTTGATGAACAAGGTACCAGATCCAAACGACGAAGAAACTCTAAAGAAGTTGAATTTGGATCGGGAGCAAATCGAAGGTGCCATTACCGTCAATGTCACCGGAAAAAGATACTTTTGGATTTTCGAGTATCCCCAGTTTGGCATTGTAACCGCGAACGAACTTGTTTTTCCAGTCACCAAGGCAATCCGTATCAATTTGAAATCCGAAGACGTCATACATAGTTTCTGGCTCCCTAAATTGGCTGGAAAAATGGACGCGATGCCGGGTCATGAAAACTTCATGTGGTTTATCGCCGACCAAGAAAAAATTCTTTCTCGGATCGACTCCGACGGCAACCCTTATCAAGAAAGCGTGGCCTCGGCAATGCCTGCTGTCTTCAACGGCGACATGAGGGATGCTGTTTTTGACAAGCAGGAGTTCAATGCCACTTTTGAACCTGTCGGTGGAGTTTTTTACGGTCAATGCGCCGAATTTTGCGGTAATTCTCATGCCTACATGTCTTTTCGGGGACTAGCTCAAACCGACGCTGATTTCGAGAAATGGGTAGAACACATGCAAAATGCTCAGGTATTTGGCTCTGAACCTTCTGATTGGGATGCCGAAAAAGAATACGAGCTTGGAAGTACCGTTATCGCCAAAGACGAATCTTTGGGCGATGAAAATTCTACGAGAGTATTCCGAGCACTCAAGAAGGTGAGCAAGGGTGACGAACCGATTTTCTCCTCTGGATCTTGGGAAAAAGTCCACTCCGACGACTACGAAATCGGCAAAACTATTTTTAGAGACGCTCAATGTGCTCAATGTCACGCCCTTAACCGAACCGGTCTTGGTTCGAAAGGTCCGAATCTTACACTATTCGGACTTCGAACTTCTCTTGCCGCAGGTTGGATGCGAAACGACAGACCCAGTTTGATCAAGTGGTTGGAAAATTCTCAAAAGGTCAAATTCGGCAACCTCATGTGGAACGGCGAAAACGTGGATGACAACCATGGCGTTAGATCATTTGAGCCTCTGCCCATCGATGAAAAGAAAGATTCTCCTCAACAAATCGAACAGAAGGAAATTGAAAACAAAAAGAGGAAGGTTCGAGTCAATCAATTGGTCACCTATCTGCTCGATCAGCGTTAACCTCAGTTTTTCCAAATACCGACAACCCATTACGCCATGGCAACCGAATCCGTCAAATACGTCGCCCCCGAAACTCAAGCAAGTTTAAAGACCAAGGTCCTCCCGAGACCCGGTCAGCATACCACAGGCATAATCGATTGGCTCACCACCATCGACCACAAAAAAATTGGAATGATGTATGGCCTGTCCGCTTTGTTCTTTCTTTTGTTGGGTGGAGTCGAGGCATTGCTTATCCGTTCGCAGTTGTGGGATCACAACATGGAAGTTCTCACCAACCGTCAGTACAACCAAATGTTCACGATGCATGGAACCACCATGGTTTTCCTCGTCATCATGCCATTGAGCGCCGCCTTCTTCAATTTCATCATGCCCCTTCAAATCGGAGCCCGAGACGTCGCTTTCCCCCGTATGAACACCTTGAGCCTTTGGTGTTTCATTGGCGGTGGAATTATTCTGAACCTCAGTTGGTTCTTTACCGGGGGGTCTCCTGCCATAGGCTGGTTTGGTTATGCCCCTCTGACTGACACCAGGTTTGCCGAAGTAATCGGGGACATGGGGCCTGATTTCTGGATCTTTTCCCTCCAATTACTAGGCGTTGCATCACTGCTTGCGTCGTTTAATTTCATCACCACCATAATTAATATGCGTGCTCCGGGAATGACGATGATGAGGTTGCCTGTCTTTACCTGGATGACTCTTATCGTTAGCTTCCTTTTGATTTTAGCCCTGCCTGCAATCGCAATTGCTTTGGCTGAATTGATGTTCGACCGTTCCTACGGCACGAATTTCTTTGATTTCCTGGAAGGCGGCAAACCTCATCTGTGGCAACACCTTTTTTGGATTTTCGGACATCCTGAGGTTTATATTCTCATTCTTCCTGCCATGGGCATTGTATCGGAAATCATTCCCGTTTTCTCACGCAAGCCGCTCTTTGGGTACGGATTGGTTGTTTTTTCCGGCGCTATCATCGGCTTCATGGGCTTTGCCGTTTGGAGTCACCACATGTACACCACCGGAATGGGTGTGGTTGCCACTTCCGCTTTTTCCATCCTGACCATGCTTATCGCCATCCCAACCGGGGTTAAGATTTTCAATTGGATCGGAACCATGTGGGGCGGACGCATCCGCTTTGAAACGCCCATGCTCTTTGCCCTTGGGTTCATAACCATGTTCATGATCGGTGGTTTCACTGGCATCATGCACTCCTCCGTGCCAATTGATGCCCAACACCAAGACACCTATTTCGTTGTAGCTCATTTTCATTATGTGCTTATTGGCGGAGCTCTATTCGGCTTATTTGCAGGCTTTTACTTTTGGCTTCCTAAAATAACCGGTAAGCTCCTGAGTGAGAAATTGGGTAAGTTCGTTTTCACCCTTATGTTCATAGGATTCAACCTCACTTTTTTCCCAATGCATTATTTGGGTATGATCGGACAGCCTCGGCGAACCCACAGTTACAATGAAGGTCATGGATTCGAGACTTGGAATCAAATCGCAACCGTCGGTTCTTTCATTCTTGGAATCGGTGTTTTCATCGGAGTCGTTCAGTTCATTCACTCCTTCTATTCCAAGAAGCTCAAACCTGCCGGCAAAAATCCGTGGGATGCAAGATCGCTTGAATGGACACTCTCCTCTCCGGTCAAGGATTACAACTTCGCTCGAACTCCTATCATCAAAGCTCGGGATCAAGCATGGGAAAACAATTACGGACCTAAAGAAAAACATTCGGAAAAGGAACCTCTTGACGATCACGGCGTGCATATGCCCGACCGTTCATGGACACCTCTCATAACCGGATTTGGTCTGTTCGTTATGTTGCTCGGCTTGCTTTTTCATAAATCCGTTGGATTGTCGGGTGAACTGGTACGGGATTACACCGTTGCTATCATCGGCGGATTCATTTTTGTTCTCGGAGTCATATCATGGGCCATCGAGGGTCCGAAGGGCTACCATTTGTTTCCCAAGGAAGAAGAGGAGTAGTCTTCCGCAAACTTGATAAAACCTTGAAATAGTTATGAGCGAAGCAGCAACACACGCCCTCGAGCATCACGAACCGGTTACAAGTACCGGTATTCCAAACAAAAAAATTCTAATGTGGACCTTTCTCGGTTCGGACTGCATGTTTTTTGGAACCCTGATCTCGACTCATTTGATTTACAGGAAAATTTCCGGAACGGTGAACGGAACTCCCCTTGATATCAGGAACATCTTCGATATCGAACTCACTTCATTCAGTACTTTCATCCTACTTGCGAGTTCTCTTTTCATGGCTTTAGCCGTTTCGGCCATCCACAAGGGAAACTTGAAAAGTACCCGTTGGATGCTCTTGGGAACCATCGTTTTCGGTACAATTTTCTTAGCCTGTCAGGTTTACGAGTTCACTCATTTTGTTTACCACGAAGGACACGAACTCACTCTTTCGACATATCAAGGCGAACCTCATGTTTTTGGATCAACTTTTTACGTCCTTACCGGAACTCACGGCACTCACGTTGCCATCGGAGTCTTTTGGCTTCTCGGATGGCTCGTTTACTCCTTCACGGGGAGAATGAGCACAGCGGATGCAATGGACATAGAATGTTGTGGTCTGTATTGGCACTTTGTAGACATTGTGTGGATTATCATTTTTCCCGTCGTCTACCTTATGGAATACGCATTCTGACAATTTCCCAATTTTAATACTGAAAACCACCAAGCCATGAGCGGACACGCAGAAGATCCAGTTTTGGAAGAAAGCAAGCGCTTCTTCACCTTCTTCAACCTTTCCATGATTCTCGTCGCCATCACCGGGATTGAGATCGTCATTATCTACGTGGAGACCTTCGAAGGTTCTGCCATCATCAGCGTTTTGTTCGCCACGTCCATTTTGAAATTTGTCGGCGTAGTTTGGTGGTTCATGCATTTGAGATGGGACAAAATTCTAAACACAATGCTCTTCCTTTTGGGATTGGGCATTGCCCTAGGCACTTTTTTTGCCGTCATTTA
>JAYOMW010000062.1:0-17207 GCA_038121045.1 Opitutia bacterium | reverse complement strand
GCGGAGGGTTCTTCCGCGAGTTCCCTTTAATGGCACTAAGGCAAACTAAATCCAGAACCAGTCCGCCAAGGTACGAACGACTCAATCCCACATACCGAAAAATCATGACAATAACAGCTGTTACTTCTGAGGTCTCCTCCGAAAACGTCTCCTACGAAGACGTTTCCTACGAAGACGTGATTCATGCAATCAAGAAAGACCTACCTACTTTGCCAAAAATTCTTGAGGAATTGATCAAGAGGGTCTCTGATATTGAATCGAGCCTTGAGAGCATACAAGACTTGATCGAAGTAGACCAAGCCATCACCTCTCGGATTTTGAAGGTTTCCAACAAGGTGGAGTTTCTTGAACCGGACGAGGCCAGAATTACTTCGGTTCAAGATGCTTTGCACAAGATCGGTTTGGAGAATGCCAAGCGGATATCCCTGAACGTTTCGGTTCTGCACTTGATGGAGAAAGTCGAATTTCCTCGTACTTTCACGTTCGCATCTCTTTGGCAGCATAGCTTGGGCGTTGCCGTAGCCAGTTCCGTTTTAGCTGAGGAGACTGGATATGAAAACTCCGATGAAGCCTACACTTGCGGGTTGGTCCACGATATCGGAAAGTTGATCAAAATAAAGTTTTACCAAGAAGAGTTTTGCAGCGAGATAAAAGCCGCCCGCGAAGAAAACTTGGATCTACGCAGCTTCGAACTGATCAATGATTGCCTTATGCATGATGAGTTAGGCAGTTTAATGTTGGAATTATGGGAAATGCCCATCGAGTTGTCATCGGTAGTTCGTTACCATCACACGGAGCATAGAATAATGAGGACTGACGTTGAGTCCGCTGATTTGCATCACTTGATTGATATCGTGTATTTGGCCAATCTTTTGGCTCAGAAGCTGGAAATTGGCAATAGCGGGCATTCCTTTATCAAGGTTCCTTCCCCTGCCTTGTTGGAATCGCTCGGGTTGGACGACGAGCACCTGGAGGGATTGGAACAAAAGATTTTGAAAAATTACGAGGAGAGCTCCGCGTTTCTTTGCACCTTGTGAATTTTTTTAAGGGCTCTTTCTTCTTTTGGACTTGAGCCAAAGCTCAAAAGTACGGATTCGTTGTTCTTGGCATGGGCTTGTTCAAATTGCATAAAACATGAATGAGGATATTCGAAAAATATTTTTCGACCTCCCCATGCTTTTTTCCAACCTGAAATAGGATGTCTCTGGGCAAGACGGCGAGTGTTTTCTTCTCGTATCTGGCCGAGAGCATGATCTCAAAGCTAAGCTCGAATCAAAATATGATCAATTTCACGATTTCTCGAACAGCAACTGGATTAAGCAAGACTTTTCAATCTTTTAGAGGAGGTTTCTAATTTATCCTAAGGAGTACACTAGAAAATAGACTGACAAAAGTTTCCGGAAAAAGGGTTTTAACGGGACGCAAGTTGGCAAAATCAAGGTATTTGAAAAAGCGGCTAAAACCGCTTTGCATGACGCTTTCAGGCGAGAAATATCTCAATCCGCCGATTCGGATACTTTCATTGAGACGACGGGACTGGAACCCTAAACACCTTTTTCAAAGCCCCGAAGACTAAAGTGGATCCAGAAACGGTGCCTGGAGCAACGATCAAGATTCCTAAATCGAATCGCCCAAGCCAATCAGTTGGCTATGCCCTTATTGCCCGAGAGGGAGAGCACGGGGGACTTGGGCATAGAATTCTTTCGCAATTCGTGGAAAAAAATAATCGTCGTGGAGTGGCATTCAACGAAGTTTTTTTCATTTGAATCTTTGGAAAAGCTATTTTAGTAGCTTTTATTTGTCGTAAGATACTGCAAAAGAATGAAGAAAAAAGATGCTACCTACGAAGATATCCTTGAGAGTCTCGAGGATAATCTTCCCAGTCTTCCTCAAATTTTGGATGATTTGATTAAAACCTTGGGCAACCTGAACATAACTTTGGATCAGATAGAGGAGCAGATTCGAATCGATCAGTCCATCAGTCTGGAGATTTTGAAAGTCGTCAACAAAGGTGAATTTCTCGAGCCTGGTGAGAAAAGGATCACTTCAATCCACGAAGCGATTCACAAACTCGGTTTTGAAAACGTTCAAAAGATCATCATGAACGTTTCGGTCCTGCCTTTCTTTTCAAAAACGAAGTTCCCTCTGTTTTTCAAAGTTGAGTCTCTTTGGAAGCACTGCGTTGGGGTCGCCCTCGGTTGTCATGTCATCAGTGACTTTTTGGAGCTTGGAATCAATGAAAAAGCTTATGCCTGTGGATTGATTCACGACGTGGGCAAAGTTGCCAAAATCCACTTTGATGCCATGGGTTTCAGCAAAGAACTCTTGTCCGCGAAAAGAAAAAAAATGACCCTTCACGAAATGGAGGTTGCGAGGAATTTGCTCAAGCACGACGTTTTGGGTGCCCTAATCGCGGAGAAGTGGGGAATGCCCTTTGAGCTGTCTCAGTCAATACGCTGGCACCATACCGAATTTATCGAGAATCGAACCGATTTGGAAGATCCGGACATTCATCAGTTGGTCGACGTTGTCTACCTGTCCAACTCTCTTGTAAACAAGATGAAGTTCGGAAACAGCGGTCATTCTCTTTTTATCTCTCCCGGCCCTCAACTCTTGAGGAGAATGGGTATCAACGAAACGAATTTGGTTGAGTTGGAAGAAGCTATTCGAGCTGATTGGGACACCAAATTTTCTTATCTTGCCATACTCAAATAAATACAGTCAGCCTGTGTTTTTCCGCATCGGTTTTTGAGTTTTTGATTTGCCAATTCCCTGACAAGTGGAACTTCGAACGTAATCTCTGATTTACGAGCTATACTCCTGCGGGAGCACTTCCTTTTTTTTGAATTTCCAATTTGCCTTTGAGGCGTATTGGAAGAAAATCCCGACCTTTTTACGATTCGTTGACTTTCAAATGCGAGAACCCCACGATGATTGACCGCCGATCTTTTCTTGGGCACGGCGCCACTTGCGCCACGGCCCTGACCACCGTATCCGTTTCGAACGCCAAACCGTCCCGACCCGGTCCGTTGTCCGTTGCCAGTTGTGATTATCGCCTTCCTAGGTTCGAGAAAGGAGCCCGCCTTCTCTTTCAAGGGGATTCCATCACCGACATGAAGTGGGGCAGAAACCAGAAAGACCGCAACCACTACCTTGGGCACAGTTACGTCTATTTGATTGCAGCTCGCTTGGGAATGGACATGCCCGATGCGCAGTTGGATTTCTACAATCGAGGGATGAGCGGTCACAAAGTCAGTGACCTGAAGAACCGCTGGCAGAAGGATACGATCGATCTGAAGCCTGACTGGTTGAGTATTTTAGTTGGCGTAAACGACGTCAGTCGTGGTGAACGAAGCACATTGGACTTTCGGAAATGGGAAGAGGATTACCGCTTCCTCGTCTCCCGTAGCCAGAAGGAGAATCCGAACCTGCGCATTGTGTTGATGGATCCATTCGTTTTGCGGATGACGAGATTGTCGGCTGATGACGTATGGAAGCGTTGGCGTGGAGAAATTGACAAGCTTGGAGAAATCGTCAACCGGTTGGCCCGTGAATTCAAAGCCGTTCACCTAGAGACTCAAAAGATATTTGATCAAGCGGCCCACGAAGTTTCTCCTGAGCATTGGATATGGGACGGAGTTCATCCTTTGCCTCAGGGACATGAGTTGATCGCAAGGAATTGGTTGCAAGCGGTGAGCGAGGCGACCAATAAAGAAGCATGAACAAATCCATTACGATTAAACCCGTCGGTTCTCGTGTCTCCCAATGGGGAGAGGGGCCGATCTTTTGGAAGGAGCATTTGATCTACGTAGACATCGAGGGCCACGCCCTGATTCGTCTACATGGAGAGACGGGGAGCGAAGAGACCTGGGAGATGGAGGAGCGCGTTGGGACCGTCGTCCCAACGAAAGAAGGAAGCTTTCTTTGCGCGGGAGACTCGGGAATCTATTCCTTCGATCCGGACTCGGGTACTAAAACCAACCTGGCCGATCCCGAGGCGGACAAGCGTCCGCAGAACCGATTCAATGACGGCAAGTGCGATCCATCCGGACGGTTTTGGGTGGGTACGATCAGTACGGTAAAAAAGACCGGGGATGCCAACCTTTACATGTTGGACTTACAAGGCAACTTGAGCTTGAAAGTACCGGGCGTTACGAACTCCAATGGGATTTGTTGGAACGCGGAAGCGACCGTAATGTACTATATCGACACGCCGACCAAAAAGATTCTGGCCTATCCGTTCGAGAATGAAACGGGATCGTTGGGAGAACCGTCCTTGGTTGTTGATACCGGAATGGCCGGATGGGAAGGCTCGCCGGATGGGATGACCATAGATGCCGCCGGCAAGTTATGGGTGGCCATGTGCCATGGCGGAACCGTTCTTCGAATCGATCCTTCGTCCGGAGACCTCCTGGGGCAAGTTGACTTTCCATGCGTGGAGACAACTGCTTGCGCCTTTGGCGGGCTGAATCTCGAGCGCCTCTTCGTAACGACCGGTTTGCACAAGACTTTGGAGGAACCCGATGCGGGCAAGGTTTTCGCGGTGGACGGATTGGGAGTCTGCGGTGTTTCCTCTTTTGCCTACGGGAAGTGAACCGTTTCCCCCTTCGTCTTGAACCAGTGGCCAAAAACAAGTTCTGATACGGAGAGCGTTTCTCCCGTCCACTAAAAATGATCGATCGAAAAGTAGTGGGTTGACGTGCCGGTCAATCGGATAAGGATTCTTTCCTGATGAAAGGTCCGAACCTCAGGAATTCCTTCCTTCTCCTCACTTGTCTTGTTTGGGGTTTCCTTTCGATAGGCAAAACGCCGAACATCGTACTCATTGTTTCCGATGACCAAGGCTATCGCGACCTCGGATGCTTTGGATCCGATGAGATCAAAACACCTCATCTCGATCGCTTGGCCAAGGGCGGAGTCAAGTTGACGAACTTTTACGTCGCGTGGCCTGCTTGCACGCCTTCCCGGGGGGCTCTTCTCACCGGGCGTTATCCCCAACGCAACGGAATCTACGACATGATCAGGAACGAAGCTCCGGACTACGGTTACAAATACAAAGCCGGAGAATACGAAGTCACCTTCGAGCGCATCGGGGGGATGGACGAACGGGAAATACTCTTGCCGGAGGTCTTGGGCGAGATGGGTTACTCGACTGCAATCTACGGCAAGTGGGATCTAGGTGTCCATCGGCGCTTTCTTCCGACGTCACGCGGATTCGATGACTTTTACGGCTTCTCCAACACGGGCATAGATTACTATACCCACGAGCGTTACGGGGTGCCCTCGATGTACCGGAACTTGAAGGCGACCATCGAGGACAAGGGGACCTATTGCACTTCTTTGTTCGAACGCGAGGCTCTTCGTTTCCTCAAGGAGGCGAAGGATCGGCCTTTCTTTCTATACCTTCCTTTCAATGCTCCGCATGGAGCGTCCAACTTGGATCCGGCGATCAGGGGCGGAGCCCAGTCACCCGAAAAATACAAGTCGCTCTATCCCGAATTGCAAGCTCGGGCCGGCACCGAGGAACGCACGGTAAGAAGGTATGGATCGAAGACCTTCACGGTTCCGAACAAAGCCGCCCGTCGTCTTGAGTTTATGGGGTCGGTCACCGCGATGGACGAATCCATCGGGAAGGTCCTTGGCTTTTTGGAGGAGCACGGAATTGCCGAAAATACAATTGTGATCTTCTTCAGCGACAACGGTGGAGGAGGTGCCGCTGACAATTCGCCCTTGCGCGGGGCCAAGGGCCAAATGTTTGAGGGTGGAATTCGGGTGCCTTGCATCGTTCGCTGGCCCGCCATGCTTCCCAAGGAGAAGACCTGCGATGAATTCCTGACCACGCTTGAAGTTTTTCCCACCCTTTGCTCGGCCAGCGGGGCAAAGAAACCGAAAGGGGTTGAACTGGACGGGTTCGATATGATTCCGGTTCTCCAAGGAAAGGAGAAATCCAAGAGAACGGAGATGTTTTGGCAAAGGCGCCTGGACAAGGCGGCTCGAGTCGGACACTGGAAATGGGTGGAGAGTGGCCGGGGGAACGGATTGTTTGACCTTCGAAAGGACTTGTCCGAGAAAAAGGACTTGTCCACCGAGCGACCCGACATCCTTAAAAAACTGAAGGATCGATTCGCAAATTGGAAAAAAGAAATGGCCGCCGCCGAGCCGCGTGGTCCGTTCCGAGATTATTGAGCCATGAAAATGAAATTCCTCTTATCCCTTTGTTTCGGCCTGCTGTTGTCTGTCCCCGATTTCTTGTCCGGGGCCGACCGGCCAATCGAATGGGAAGGCTGGCACCCGCATTTCCCCCGCGAAGAAATAAGCCCGGACTTTTCCGTGCGGAAAAAAGGTGGACTCGACGGCAAGGGTGGGCTCGTCATCCGTCAAGGCGCGAAAGAGGGATTGTTCGGTGCTTGGAGCAAAACTTTTGAGGTCGAGGGCGACGTCCATTACCGGGTCACCGCCTTTGCCAAGGATCGGAAGGTTGAGAATGCAAGGGCCAATCGTTACGTGGAGGTTTTCTTTCATGGACCGGATGGCAAGTACGTCGTGGATGACCGATTGGGTGTGCATACCCGCCCCATGTATCCATGGGATCAACCCGCGGAGGCCGAAGGGTGGACCCAGTTTACCGAAGTTTTCCAGGCTCCGGCCAAAGCGACCCACGCCACGGTTCGGCTTTTTCTCAGGTGGGAACCGCAAGGCGAGGTGGAATGGGGTGGTGTCTCCTTCGAAAAATCCCCTCCGCGGGAACCGCGCAAAGCAAGGCTCGCGGCGGTCAATTTTCGCCCCAAGGGTGGCAAGTCCACCCTCGACAACTGTCGGATGTTGGAGCCTTTCGTTGAAAAGGCCGCCGCCAAGAAAGCTGATCTGGTGGTTTTCGGAGAGTGTATTACTACCATGAACAACGGGTTGGACCACGTAAGCGGGGCGGAACCGATTCCCGGTCCTTGCACCAAGTATCTCGGTACCCTTTCCGCCAAGTACGATCTCTATCTGGTGACCAGTCTTTTCGAACGGGCAGGGCACAAGGTTTACAACACCGCCGTCATGCTGGGGCCGGACGGATCCCTGATCGGAACCTATCGTAAACTATGTCTTGCCCGGGGAGAATACCGCCGGGGCGTAACTCCAGGCAGTGGTTTTCCCGTTTTCGAAACCCGCTTCGGGAAAGTCGGAATGATGATATGCTTCGACGTTCATATGCCCGAGGTTGCCAGAGGGATCGCCGCTAACGGCGCGGAAGTCATAGCCATGCCGATCATGGGGGGGCATCCCGCTCTCGCCAAAGCCCGGGCAATCGAGAACCAAGTTCACCTCGTCACGTCGACCTACAGCCTGAACGATGACTGGATGCAGACGGGGGTATGGGACCGGGCGGGGGAGCTTCATGCCCGGGCCACGACCAAGGACGAGGTTGTAATCCACGAAGTGGATTTGTCCAAGCAGAACTTCTGGCGAGCCAACGTGGGGGATTTTCGAGGGCGCCTCAGGCATGAACGTCCTCCCTTCGAATTGCCCGAGTAAACTATATTTATTCAAGGCACCATTGCACGGCGTTAAGAAGAAGCTTGCTGAAGGCAGGTTTTTTGAAGTCTTCCACGTGACCAAGTGAGGTGTAGAAGACTTTGCCGCCGGAAGGCGACCGGTTCGTCCAGGCAAGCGGTTCGGAAGGAGCGCCCTCGATCGTTCCGCGCAAGAGTGGGACGGATTCCGCGGGCAAGGGAGAATTTCGGTAAAGCGAGGCTGGAGTCTCGAAGGGAAGCTTGAGGTTCTTGAGAATGGGATGATCGGGTGTGGAAGGAAAACGGTCGACCCGGCAGGGTTTTCCCCGGCCGTAATGCCCGTCGTAATTCCCTCCCATAATTTTTTTGTCCCATTGGTCCCAAGTCCCGTGACCATCGGGTGGGGTTTCTTTTCGCAAGGTGAAGGCATGGGATGCCGTTCGGATTCCGATCACCGGTTTCCCGTCCGCGACATGCTTGCGGATCATTCCCATGGTCTTGTCCGAAAAGGCCCGTCTTCGAACGCTGACAAAGAGTAAATGCGCGGATTCAATTGCACCGGCATTCCTGAGAACGTGGCGATTGGAACCTTCCTTCTCCGCAGTGCAATACCTCGTGATATAGTTCGACCCAAGTTTTTCTTTGGCAAAGACCGGGAGCGTCTCCTCGGTTCGGTATTCGCGTTCCGCGATAAGAAAAACGATGGTGGGTTTGTTTCCTTTCGCAGGAGATAAAAAGAAGGAACAAAAGAGGATTGCAAAGAAGGTCTTCATAAGCCTGATCCATGCAAGGAACCGGATGGAGGTCGAGAGCGAAAAGTCCCGAGTTATTACTTTTGCCTCTTGACTGACGAAGAATTAGAAATTGAAATATCAACTATACCCCAAATATAAAAATATACGGGCTTTTTAATTTTAGCCTTCTAGAACCGCATACTTTTGATCATCCTGTCTCATTCATGAGTTTTTCCTTGTCACATAAAGTTGCCTTGGTCACAGGGAGCAGTCGTGGTTTGGGTCGGGGTGTAGCCATGACCCTCGGACAGGCGGGAGCCAAAGTAGCCCTCAATTACTTGAACGACCGGGAGTCAGCGGAAAAAACGCTAAAGGAGCTCCGGGATCTAAATATCAATGCCATGCTTGTCCGGGCCGATGCCTCCGATCCCGAGCAGGTATCCGCCATGGTTGAGGCGGTGGAGGAAAAGTTTGGATCGTTGGACATTCTCGTTCCGAATGCCACGCCTGATCAACCTCAGAAACCGATCGAGGAATACGATGCCGATTTCTACAGGCAAATGTATGAATTTTTCGTTCTCAGTCCCTATCATCTAACACGGGCCGTTTTGCCCGGAATGAAGGAACGCAAGTGGGGTCGGATCATCAATATCACCAGCGAGGTCTTTCATTGCGGCGTACCTGAGTTCAGCGCTTACGTCGCTGCCAAGGGCGGGCAAATCGGGTGGAGCAGGAGCATGGCGAACGAGTTGGCCCCCTTCGGCATCACGGTCAATACGGTGGCCCCCGGATGGATTCCGACCGAGCGTCATGAGAACGATCCGCAGGAAGCCAAAGACGCTTACCTTGAGACGATCCCATTGGGTCGATGGGGTAGGCCCGAGGACGTGGGGAATGCAGTTGCTTATTTTTCCTCCGATGAAGCCTCCTTCGTCACCGGGCAAACTTTGTGCGTGAACGGTGGGCGCACTCCGTGGTAGTATCTTTTTTTCTTAAACCAAAACCAGTCGAATTCAACACTATGATGACTCCAAAGCTTCAAAAATCCCTTTCCTTTGCAACCTCTTGGGTTGGATCTCTACTCCTGCTCTTCCTTTTCGGGTGCGGTGGTAAAAATAACGGCGATGATCCTTCGACTGTCATCGAAGGCAATGGGTTTGTCATTCTCGGAACCTTGACCGATCAATTTGACCGGGCCAAGGCCAAAGCCAATGTTGAAGATACCCTTTCGCGTCATCCGGACATTGACTGCATGGTCGGCCTTTTCGAGTACAATCCCCCTCTCATACTCGAGGCTCTTGAACAGGCGGACAAAATCGGATCCGTAAAAGTCGTGGCCTTTGATGAAAACGATCGGACGCTCAAGGGCATTCAGGACGGTCACGTGGTGGGCACGATTGCCCAGGACCCCTACATGTACGGCTACAAGTCGATGGAATACCTGGCTAGCCTTCACAAAGGGCCTGCTCCGGCCAAACTTGCCTATGTGACCAACGGCGTCGCCCCCTTTTGGACCATTGCCGAAAAAGGAGCTCTTCAAGCCCAAGCAGATTTAAACGTCAGCGTCGACGTGGTTATGCCCTCGGGCGGAATCACGGATCAAAAGGATAAGATCGAGGATTTGCTGACCCGTAAGGTTGATGGCATTGCAGTCAGCCCCATTGATGCCGCCAACCAAACCGAACTCTTGAACAAGGCTGCGGAAAGAACCAACCTCGTAACCCATGATTCGGATGCTCCCGAATCAAACCGGAAATGCTACGTCGGCATGGATAATTACGAAGCGGGTCTCATGTGCGCCGAGCTAGTGAAAAAAGCGCTTCCCGAAGGAGGCAAGGTAATGATTTTCGTAGGCCGCATGGAACAGGATAATGCCAAGCACCGCAGGCAGGGCTTGATTGACGGACTGATCGGAAAAGAGCGTGAGGAGGGGGGCGTGGATCTTCCGGAAGACAAGTTTATTCACGTGAAGGCCCAAACCATCGAAAAGAGCAACGTGGATGAGTTTTGGAGCACCCTCAAGAAGCGCTTGGGGAAGGACTGATTGTCGGTTCTTGATCTTTGTTCTTCTTGCATGAGCGACAAGCCTTCTTCCGGCAATCCTTCCTTGTTGACGGTCCGGGGCATCGGGAAGTCCTTTCCGGGCGTCTGTGCTTTGGGAGGCGTGAACCTTTCCCTGGAAAAAGGACAGGTCCTTTCCCTGATCGGAGAAAACGGAGCAGGAAAAAGCACCTTGATGAAAATTCTCGCGGGCGTGCAACCACCGGACGAAGGAGAAATTTTGCTCGATGGAAAAAAAATCGAGATCGAATCCACTCGGGCAGCTCTGGATCTCGGAATTTCATTGATTCATCAGGAACTCAACTTGGCGACCAACCTAAGCGTGGGAGCCAATGTCTTCTTGGGCAGAGAGCCCTTGCGCGGGGGAATGATTGACGAATCCACGATCCGCAAAGAATCGAAAAAATTCCTCAAGATGGTCGGACTGGACGTTTCCCCTGACACGCTGGTGGGTGACCTCACCATCGGCCGGCAACAGATGGTGGAGATTGCCAAGGCTCTCTCGGTCAATTCTCGCGTTCTGATCATGGACGAACCGACCTCCAGCCTTTCTCAAGCCGAAGCGGAAAACCTTTTTGCGGTAATCAAGGATTTGCGAGCCCGGGGGGTGAGCGTGATTTATATCTCTCACCGTCTTGGCGAAGTGAAGGAACTTTCCGATCACGTCACGGTATTGCGGGACGGTGAAAATGCGGGTGAATTAAGTCGTGAGGAAGTTACTCACGAGGCCATGGTAAGACTCATGGTCGGCCGTGACCTATCCGATTATTACGAGCGCAAGGATCGAAAAAGAGGGGATCTTGCCCTTGAGGTCACGAAACTTCGGACTCCCGCCCACCCTCAACACGAACTTACCTTTTCGGTTGCATCCGGAGAGATCGTTGCGGTTGCCGGTCTGGTCGGGGCGGGGCGGACCGAAATGCTCGAGACTCTTTTTGGCGTGGCCCCCGCCCTTGGCGGATCCATCCGTGTTTCAGGCAAGGACTTGAAGGTCGATTCCCCGATCTCAGCCATAGAAGCGGGAATCGCTTTGGCTCCCGAGGACCGCAAGCAACAGGGTCTTGTCATCGATATGACGGTTTTGGAAAACCTCAGCTTGGCCACCCTCAGGAGGGATCGGAAGAAAGCCGGCTTCCTTGACTTCGGGAAAGAGAAAAGGATTTCCGATGAAATGATCGAGGCGATGCGGGTCAAGACACCTGACGAAGATCAAGTCATTCGTTATCTTTCGGGGGGCAATCAACAAAAGGTCGTGCTTGGAAAATGGTTGGCCATGAAACCCAAAATCCTGCTCTTGGACGAACCGACCCGTGGAATTGACGTCGGGGCGAAAAGCGAAATCTACTCTCTGATGGAAGAACTCGCCGAATCCGGCGTTGCGATTCTCTACGTTTCCAGTGAAATGGAGGAAGTTCTTGGAATGGCCGACCGGGCGCTTGTGATGCACGAAGGTCGAATGACCGGCGAGCTTTCGCGCGATGAGCTTTCCGAGGAAGCCGTAATGCGTTTGGCGACCGGAACGTCGGTAGAAGAGCAGGCTGCTTGAACTTTTAAACCTATGAAAAAAATACTTGGTATCTTGTCCCTTCTCCTCTTTGTTTTCGTCGCAACCTCTATCCTAAGCGACGTCTTTTTGGACTCGTATAACCTCGAGAATCTTCTTCGCCGGACGGCCCTTTTCGGAATCATCAGCATCGGTGTGGCTTTTGTCATCATAACCGGGGGTATCGACCTTTCGATCGGATCCGTGGTTTGTTTGGTTGGATGCGGTTTGCCCTGGATGCTTACCGAACAAGGGGTTTCGGTTCCCGTAGCCTTGGCCGCGATCATTGCCTTTTCGCTAGCGGTTGGATTGATTCACGGAATTCTCATCACTAAGGTCAAATTGCAGCCTTTTGTCGTGACCCTATGCGGCCTGCTGCTTTACCGCGGCATAACGCGTGGTTTTACTGGAGATCAATCTCAGGGTTTCGGAACCGATTACAAGGGACTTCGGGAACTTGCAACCGGAGACGTGAATCTTTTTGGTTTCGATTTGCCCATGCCCTGCATCTTCCTGCTGATTGTCGCCGTTCTCGCTGGAGTTTTTCTGAACAAGACAATCTACGGCAGGTATCTATTGGCTCTCGGAAACAACGAGGAAGCCGCCCGTTTCAGTGGCATCAACGTCGATCGCATGGTTATCCTTGCATATGTGATTTGCGCTCTTTGCTCAGGCTTGGGCGGTCTGCTTTTCGTCCTCGACGTCAATTCCGCCCAACCGGTTGACTTTGGGAATTTTTATGAACTCTACGCTATTGCCGCCGCTGTCTTGGGTGGGTGTAGCCTCAGAGGAGGTGCCGGCACTATAATCGGGGTTGTGATTGGGGCCGCCCTCATGCAGGTCTTGCGCAATATGATCGTTCTGGTGGATTGGATTCCAACCCATATCGAATACGCAATCATCGGGGCGGTTATTCTTGCCGGGGTGGTGGCCGACGAATTACTCAAGAAGGCGGTTGCCCGCCGTCAATCGTCCAAAGCATAGGGGGAAAAGCCTTGGCGGTTTCCTTGCCATGCGCCATCTTGGCAAACTTTTGTATTTGCCTTGAATCACCATGAGTTCATCCGACAGCGAAACCCTTGCCTTGAGTCCAATTAACGAGTTCCTTGTTTCGAACGATCTTCGAATCAGCGACAACCCATGCGTCAGCCCGGACTTTTGTCTCGATTGGAACGCCTTTGTCCGATCGGTCGAGCAAGGAGCGGTCATTGAGGAATTTCCCGAGAGCGCGTTTGCGACCGAGCACGGAAACTGGGTGTTGGTGCAGAACGAGCAAGGAGACCACGCCTGGTGCCTTCATGCCGATCCAGGTTCGGTGCAGGCCGACGTTTTGGAGAACGGGGTGGAGTGGTCGGGAAGAGCTTATTTCCCAGCCAGTTTCGAGAACCTGATCGGGCTCAAAAATCTCCTGCAGGAAAGAGATGAAAAAAACACCGCCTTTCCGACTGCCGGAGGAGATTTGGGGAAATCCACCCTTGGCATCGGAGCCCGCTTCACGACCTTGCACTGGGATGGAGTGGATTGGGCCATGAGTCGGTTGGGCAAGGGGCTCACGGCTAACCAAAACAGCATTCCCCGAGAATTGGTTTATGACGTAAATGAAATGTTGGCGGACAATTTGGATTCGGTGCCTTTTCCCTTCATCGGATGCGATGTTCCGGAAGGTCACCAGGGGCAAAGCGTGGAGGGGATGACCCATGGATGCGTATTGGCCAAGTTTAAAAATGGTTTTCACAAGCTTGGCATTCCTTGGAGTTTCAATGCCGACCACCAGCCCATCGGGGGCAAGTTCGATGAGCGCGAGGATCAACTGGTCGCCGGTTGCATGTTCGCCAGTTATATCACCTTCGATCTCTCTCCCGAATTGGCCATTACCGAAGTGCCCGAGGATGCGGATGCAAAAGCCTCTTTCGTGCGCGATGAGATTCCCGCAGACTTGGTCGAGGCCACCCGCAAGCGTGTCGGGCAAGCGGGTTTGTCGCCGACCGAAGACGAGTTCAACGGCTTGCTTGCCTACGTTTGGCCCGCGATGAAGAAAATGAAGGTCAGGGATGACAAATACCGAGCCATCCGGGAGAAAAATTTCACGACCAAGATCGGTTGCGAATACTTGCGCGAATTGTCGATCGACGAGCTGCCCGGGTTGACCACTCCGGAGACGACGGCCGTCATGCTTGCCTTGTCCTTCGAGATGGGGATGGACGTTCATTTCGTAGCCCCGGCCTTTGGTTTCCAAAAGAATATTCCGTATCCCGACAACGATCAACTGCGTAAGATGGTTGAGCCGATCTGGTCGGTTTGCCAATCCTTCGGGGTTTCCATCGGTTTTCATTCGGGATCTGGAAAGTCGGCCGAGAATTATCAAGTCGTGGGTGAGGTGACGGGGAG
The DNA here is from genome assembly GCA_038121045.1 of Opitutia bacterium. Lineage (GTDB taxonomy): Bacteria > Verrucomicrobiota > Verrucomicrobiia > Opitutales > Seribacteraceae > Seribacter. The sequence continues at coordinate 2,982 of JAYOMW010000062.1, read as the reverse complement.
TAACTTGGAGATTAAGACCAGTGGCCGTTACACTTATGAAATGGGAGTGGCCTTGTCCCGCTCCAAGGATCCGAACGATCAAGCTCTATGGAAGGACTGGTATGCTTTTACCGTGGAATTGGCCTCAAACGGATGCTTTGCGGAAGACGAGACGGAAAGAAACATGGCTCGCGAGTTCGTGCGGTTGACCATTGACGACAAGGCGGACGAGGCGTTCGAAAGCGAATCGTCTTGCCGAACCATCTTGGGGGCCTTGGAGCCCAGCCCCGAACATTTCTTTTGGTTCGAGTACAACTTTCTTTACGTTCTTGCTGCCGAAGGCAGCTCGCAAAAGAAATTATTGGGTGACCACTCGGCGGCCGGATATCGTCAACGGAGCCGGTTTTACTCAATCAGCGACGAGGGTCGCCTCCTCTACGCCCAAAGAGTCGCGGAGTATATTCTGTTCTTGGCGGAGACGACCGGCATTGCTTCCTCCGAGACTTGCAACCGGGCGAGGGAAGAGCTTCAGTCTATTTCAAGCTTTGAAGAGTTTGTGGACAGCATCTCGGAAAAGTAAGACATCACCCTTCGGCGTGCGTGGCAGAGCCAAACTTTCCGATCTTTTGGATTTCGGGGGATTCTTTCACTCTTGGCCTGCCGCCGCAAGTTAAGTGTTTTTGACCAAATGTTTTGGAAAATCGCTGATCCGTTCACAGGCGATTTGTTCCATGACTTGCTGGAGTTGGCGCTTCAACATGGTCATGGTGTGCTCACCGCCTTTGCTTCCCAGGGCACCTACGCCGTACATGAAGGTGCGCCCCATGAAAGCGAACTTGGCTCCGCTCGCGATGGAACAGGCCACGTCAGGTCCGTTTCGAACCCCGCTGTCGATCATCAGGGTGGTCTTGCTTCCAAATTCTTTTGCCAAGGCGGCGAGGGGTTTGATCGTTGATTGGCCTACGTCCAACTGCCTTCCCCCGTGATTGGAGACGATCATGCCATCCACACCCAAGTTGATCGCCTTTTGCGCGTCCTCTGGATTGACGATGCCTTTGACCACGAGCTTGCCTTTCCATCGATCGCGGATGGCGGAGATTTTGTCTGCGGTCAAGCGCCCGGAGAAGGTCTTGTTCATGAAAAGGCCGAGGTGTTTCATGCTGAGACCCTTGGGGATGTAGGGCTTCATTGTTTTGAACTCGGGTATCCCGGCTAGGAGTTGCCCGAAAGACCAACTGGGGCAGGTCGTCATCTGCATGATGTTGCGGAGGGTCATTTTGGGGGGGATGGAAAGGCCGTTGCGGATCTCCTTCGGTCGCCAGCCAAAAGTCGGGGTGTCGGCAAGGATGACTAGAGTGGGCAACCCGGCGGCGGCCACACGGTCGATAAGCTTGTCGCGAAGCTTGTCATCGGTGGGGTGATAAAGTTGGAACCAGGCCTTGCAGTCCGTCAGTTCGGCAACGGTTTCGATACTAGCCGTGCCAACCGTGCTGAGGATGAAGGGGACGTTGTGTTTGTGGGCGGCACTCGCCAATATCTCAGTTGCCTTGGGCCACATCAATCCTTGCAATCCAATCGGCGCCACGCCGAAGGGTGCGTCGTAGGTTTTGCCGAAGAGTTCGGTCTTCAGGTCGGAGCCTTTGTAGTCGTTCAAGTACCAAGGCATAAGTTGGACATCCCGGATTTCCTTCGTATTGCGTTCCAAGTTAATTTCCGTGAAACATCCTCCGGTCAGGTATTCATAGGCAAAGCGGGGCATTCGGCGGCGAGCGCGTTCATGCATGAGGTCGACCGAAGGGCAACGTGAGTCGATGTTGGTGGTCGGGGCAGTTTTTTCTTCGGCTTTGCTCATTGATAATCTCCTTATACAGTCCTTGCGCCTTTCTCAATGAACTTCGCGCCAATGACTGTTCCGGCAAAGAGAGCAATGGACGCTTTTTTCATGTGCAAGGGGGATTGCTGAGGCGATCTTTGATTTCATACCAAGTGTAGAGGTTCTCGATACCTGTCCATGGATTTGGCATGGGCCAAGTGTACCCGATTTGTCAAGTTCCCCCATAGTATAAATCGAAAATTGGGTTCTGGATTAACGAGGATGGGAAAAAAGAAGTAGCCATCTTTGATTGCGGCCCGGAAGATCAACCTAAGTTTTTAATGTTTCGTAGATTACCTGAAAGGTGTCTCAGGGAATCCCTAAACAGACTTTCCGTGGTCAGAGTGTCCGAGGTCCATTTGTGGGGCGATGAAATCCCGGATCCTCTGCTTGAGGATTTTTATCTCGGGAAACCCGCCGTCCCTTTTTCTGCACCAAATCAAGTTATCTCCGCAGGTAATTCTGAAACGACCTGATTCCGTCCGGCAGGGGCGAAGGCCGACCTCGTCGATTTCCGTTTCGAAAGTCGTCAGGATTTCCTGAGCCATCCAAGACGATCGGAGAAGCCAGCGACAACCGGGGCAGTATTCAATGACAACGCTCGTATTCTTTGGTTCTTCAGATGAATTCATTGGTTCGAGTCAGGTTGGTTTTCTCTCCTGCCTTCTTTGCTTGACGAAACTTTCGGGCGATACTCCATAAACCGATTTGAAGGCTCTAGAGAAGTGAAAGGGGTTTTCGAAACCGAGCTCAAAGGCGATGTTTTTGACCAAGTTTCCGGTATTTAGAAGAAGCGAAGCGGCATGGCTCATTTTCAACCGAACGAGGAACTTGTAAGGGGTGTCCTTGTGGAACCTGCGAAAGATTCTGGATAAGTAAGCGGGGTCGACGTTTACTTCGTTGGCCAATTCTTCGATGGACTTGAGTGAAAAGTAATTTCTTCTCATGAATTGAAGGGCGCGGTTATAAGTGTTCCAGGCGAGAGAACCACTATTACTGAAATGATTGGATTTTTCGCACAACTTCAAAACCAGAGCTCTTGCAAGAGAATTGCAAATGGATGACGCACTTGCGGAATCGGGGTTCGCATTGCTCAGAATCAATTCGAACAATTCCATTACTTCCCCAAT
>JAYOMW010000061.1:0-17493 GCA_038121045.1 Opitutia bacterium | reverse complement strand
TTCACCCGTAATTCCCAATCACCATGCGAGTGATGGCTGACGACCGCCCTGAGAGTCGTCTTCTTTCCCTTCGGCACATCGAGTTTTCTGCCCAGGACCGAAGGCACGCCTCGCTTGATCGGATGAGTCCGGGTGGCCGGCTTATTGCGGAAGGTACCGAAGCGGATCACTCCACCCTCCCCGGAATCGTTGATGGAAAAGCCGGGAGCGGCCTGTTGGACGAACTTCTGCCAGTCGGCCTTGGAGACCTTCCTCTTTTGTGGAGGTCCAACCGAGCCTTTCCCTGCCAACATCCTTCTCGGAACGAATTCCTGCAATCTCGGGAGCTTGGCCTTGGAGGCCAAGGCAAGAGCTTTGGCCGAATTATCGGGCACCATGGGTTCAAGGGCTAGCCACACCATGCGGGGAAGGTTGTTGTCGTCCTTGTCTTTTTCATGGGAAGCGAGCCCCTCCAAAATGGACCAGCGCTTTTCATGAGGGAAACGCTGGAGAGCAGAAGCAAGATAAAGTCGAACAACCGGTGAAGGATCGGATTTTGCCATCTCGGCAAACTTTTCAAGCAGAGCCCTGGAAGGTTTCTTGTCCTCGCTGATAAATTGAATGGACCAAGCCCGGACGTATTGTTCTGAATCATCGAGCAAGGCCATGAGCTTCGCATCCTTGCCCTCGAACCCGCCCGTTACCTGCAGAGCCCATAAAGCACGCAGTCGCTTACCCACGGTCTTTGCGTTTTTCATCATGCTTTCCAATTTTCCGTGTGCCTGGTCCGCATTCAATTTCCCTGAGGCGTACCGGTACTGAAGAATGGTTCGGGACTGACGAACATACCAGTCGTTCGAATGATTCTGCATTTCAACCAATTCGAGATCCGACAATTTTTCCAAGTCAAAAGCTCCCGGTCCCTTGACGCCTTTCGGCATAATCCGGTAGACCCGGGCGGAGTTCGCAAACTTAACCACGTTTCCGCAAATGTTCTGATCGTGCCAGTCCAAGATATAGACACCTCCGTCCGGTCCGATCTCCACGCTGAATCCAACCCAAGCCAAATCGTTAGCGTGCACAAAGTCGGGCCCATGTTTGCCGATGAAGCTCGACCCCTTGGGTACCATGTAATCGATCAGCACTGCATGCTCGTGAATGTTGCACATGAAGAGCTGATCGCGGTATTTCTCGGGAAAAACGTCGGCAAGGTAAAAGCGGGCCCCGCCATGAGCGGACTTGTGAGTATGGTCCCTGATCGTCTTGATGTTGTCGTAGACGTAAGGGTTTACGTTTTGTTTGCTCTGTTTGTGGTAGACGCCTCCCTGCACGATATGAAAAAGGTGAGGAATCACGCAACAGGTGGCGAAGCCCTGCCCCATGTCGTTGAAGTCGAATCCCCAGGGATTGGACAAGCCCTCGGCAAAAATTTCGAATTCCTTGGTCTGCGGATGAAAGCGCCAGATTCCACCGTCAATGAATTTACGGTCTTCCTTTGCGGCGCCCGGCTTCCCGACCTCGGACCGAGTGAACACCCCATGGCATCCGTACATCCAACCGTCCGGGCCCCAAATGAAGCTATTGAGGGTTTCGTGACGGTCATGGATGCCCCAACCGTCGAGCAGGACCTCGTGCGGACCATCCGGGACGTCGTCCCCATCGGCATCGGGAATGAAAATAAGCTCTGGTGGCATGCCGACGTAGACCCCCCCCATGCCTACGGCGATGCCGGAGCTGAAGGTAAGGTTTTCGGTAAAAGTCTTTTTCTTGTCGAACACGCCGTCTCCATCGACGTCCTCGAAAATTTGAATGCGGTTCCTTTTGTCCGTGGAATGAGCCCCTCGGGTCTGATAATTATAGTTCTCCAAGGTCCAAAGCCGGCCTTTGAAATCAAAACAAAAGGCAATGGCTTCCCCGATGTCGGGTTCGGCCACGAACGCCTTGACCTCAAAACCATCGGGTATGGTCATTTTGGCAATGGCCTCATCCGGTTTGAGAAAGGGCGCGTTGCTAGTGGGCGTCGCCGCCTGAAGAACGATGGCAACAAAAAGAAGAAAGAGGGCTTGAGGTTTCATCATTTAGGGAAGCGGTACTTGTTTTTCGGTTCGTAAATATTTAATCAGATCGAGGATCTCCGGGTCTTTAAGGGAGAGTAGAAGGCCCTCGGGCATCATGGAAATTTTCGAGGTAACGCGGGTTTTCACTTCGGCCTTGGCAATCACGCTTTGCTGCCCCACCATGTTGAGGACGACCTTGTTGGCATTCTCTTCGATCACGTTGCCAACCAATACCTGGCCGTCCTTGCTTGTAATCGTGACCATCCGGTACCCCTCTGGAACGTCGTAACTGGGAGCGAGAACGTTAAGCAAAAAGTAATCGAGATCCGACCGATTCGAACCAGTCAACTCCGGACCGATCTTTCCACCCTCGCCGTACATGATATGACAGGCTCCGCACGCCCTTTGGTAAATCATGCGCCCCCTGGAAGCATCCGCTTTGGACATGTCGGAAGCCAACACCATTGCTTTGTACTTTGCGATCTGCTTGTCCTTGTCCGCCGAGACCGTCTGAATTTTCCCGTAGACCTTCTCGAACGAATCTCCGAGCATGGCATGCAGGTTGCGGGCAACGTAGGCGGGGATCTCTTCCTTTGTCACCTTACCCTTTCCCATCGCTGCGACGAGAGAACGGGCATAGGATTTGCGCGAGGCCAAGGTCTCGACTACCACGCGCCTTTCTTCGGATCCAAGTTTGGCGTATCGGGACAAAAGGACTTGAGGAGCGGACTTGAAGTCGAAGGCGGAATAGGCACGAATGGCTTCCGTCCGGAGCGGTTGATCAAGCAGAAGGACGAGTTTTGGGGGAAGCTTCGCGTTCTTTTGGGCGACCAACCCAGCCAAAGCAATTTTTCGGTCATCAAGCGTGGCTTTCCCATCCATAAGCGTAGCCAAGGCTGATTCGCTTGCCGATTCGTCACCGAAAACCTGGCCGATCCGTTCAACCAAGCTCATGACCTCCTCATTTCCCTGCTTTTCAAGTTTTGCTTTTAGCTCAGTCCAACCTTTGGGCGGATCGACGTCGCGGCGACCATCCAGTCCGCCGAGCATCCCCTTGAGGAAACTCGCTTGAATGCCTGGATCGTCAATTCCTTGAAGGACGCGAACGATGGCATCAAGTTGGGAATTAGCCTGAACGGAAAAAACGCCAAGCGTCAGGCAAGCCAAAGAGAGTCGAAGAAAAGATCTCATTTCAAGGTGGTATTCAGCCTAAGGGGCATAAACGAACCGACCAAACTTTTTAAAGTCTAGAAACTGAGATAATTTTAGGAAGGGACTGCCTATTCGGAAAAGCTCCAGTCGGGCAACTTGACCAACTCACCACCCTTGAGTGCGGACTCGTGAGCAAGAATTCCGGTCAGCGTGATGTTGGCCGACTGAACGGCATTGGGGTAACCCTCGCCCTGCCCTCTGAGCAATTCTACGAATTGGTGAACGAGATGGGGATGAGAACCGCCGTGACCAGCGCCTTGCGTGAAACTGAGATGTTCCTCGCCATCCTCGTTTGAATATACCCCGCCTGTCGTGAAAGGTGCAATTTCCTCGGGCAATAACTTTGCGAAATCAGGGCATTCGACTTTTTCGGGAATTTCAGGCTCCGGTTTCTTCGCGGTATGCACAACCAGAGGCTCCCCTTCGATCAAGGGCCACTCGACCCCTTTCTTGGAGCCGTAAACCTCGAAACTCTCGCGATATTGGCGGGCGACGTCGAAGAGCGAACGATAGACTTGGGCGCTCAAGTCGCTGTTGCGGAACTTGAGGTGGGTTGTCTCGACGGCAAAGGGAGAGCCATAGCATTCGTGCATCTCCTCGCGGATCGTTCCGCTCGGGAAACAACTGACGTACTCGGCATCGTGCCGACCTAGTCCAAGGACCGGACCGACACAGTGAGTAGCGTAATGCATCGGTGGCAGACCGGGCCAATAACCAGGCCACCCGTCCATATCCTGCTGATGACTGGCCTTGAGAAACTGGAGTTTCCCGAGCTCTCCCTTGTCGTAAAGCTCCTTCATGTAGAGGAATTCCCGGGCATAGACCACGGTCTCCATCATCATGTACTTCATACCGCTCTCCGCGGAAAGCTTGACGATGGCTTCGCAATCCTCGACGGAAGTCGCCATGGGCACGGTGCAAGCAACGTGCTTGCCTGCCCGCATCGCCTGCAAGGTTGCCTCGGCATGATGAGGGATTGGAGTGTTGATGTGCACGGCATCGATCTCCGGATCCTCAAGAAGGGCGCTGTAATCAGCAAACCTCTTGGCTATGCCGTACTCATCTGCAACCTTGTTCAGGTTCTCCTCGTTGCGTTGGCAAAGGGCCACGATTTCGGCGTTGGGATGGCGTTGGTAAATAGGAATAAACTCGGCTCCGAAACCGAGTCCGATGATCGCTACTTTTGGTTTTTCAATGCTCATAGTTCGATTACTTGAGGGTTAAGAGATAAGACATGACGTCAGCAATTTCCTGACGATCAAGAAGAATATCCATCGGGGGCATTGGGCTGGCTCCGAACTTTTCAAACCCTTCGGCGAGAACCTCGTTGGGCTTGACCAAAGAGTTATAGATGTAATCTCTTTGCTTACGGCTTGCTATCCCATCAAGGGGTGGCCCGACCTCCCCGCCATTCCCGCCAACCTTGTGACAACGGGCGCAGCCGGCCGACAGGTGGGTCCGAAAGATTTTGCGTCCCACTTCCACCCGACCCTTGATCTCGGTATCCTTCTTTTCTTTGTAAACCGGCTTCAACTCGTTGAGAGAAAGATCGTCGTACCACGCCTTTCCCTTGGAACGACCCCAACCCCCGAACAGACAATTGACTGTTGCCGTACGGTCGGTAGGGCTTACGAAAACGGCCTCTACTTTTTGCCATCCATTGGTTTTGCGAATGCCCTTGGTCATGGCCTTTTGTTGAAGTTCATGGATATTGAGCAAGGCACCCATTGCCCCACCCTCTACTTTTTCGGTCCTGATCCATGCCGAGAGCGAATAACGGACCCCGGACTTGAGTTTCACTGTTGCATAAGCACTGGTATCGTGCCCCCCATCCGATGAAATCCGCAAGGATGCCTTGCCTGATTTGGCGAACCCCTTGGCGACGTCAATGAGGTGCTCCGCCTTTCCGGACCCGCTGTAAGTACGCACTTCCCAACCTTTGGGCAACCTACCATCGTTATCCTCGAAGGATGGATTAGGCAAAAGGTTCGGTCCGGGTTCGTAGCCGACCAAATCGAGTTCACCCGCACCCATCGCCTGAAGGGGCAACCTTAACCATTCATCCTTTGCATTCTGCGGGTTTTGCATGAGGAGGGAAGCCGTCTTGCGAATACCGTCATCCAACTTGAAGGATGCAAGTTTCACGAAAGCGTCCAACCGGACGAGCAAATCCTCGTCCGCCAAGGTGCCGCTGTCGTAGAGCCTTTTCTGTCCGTCCAAGTCATTCGGAATGGCCCGGATGGCATTGCGTCGCAAGGCCGGGTCTGGGGAGATCAGGCACCTGGCATGAGATTCACGGTCAAGCGAACCCAAGCCATGCAAAGCCCAAAGGGCATGCAATGACACGGGGGCAGGTTGCGAAAGGAGTTGGGTCAACGCGGGGACCGCTTGCTTGTAGCCACCATCGACAAGAAGGCGCTGAGCAGTCAGGCGCCAGAACATATTGTCATGGCTCAGGGCATCGACTATTTTTTTCCAGTCGGTATTGCGCAGGGAGAAACCCTGAGCATCGTTACCCTCGTAGACCAAACGGTAAATTCTCCCATGTTGACGATCGCGGTTCGGGTTGACGTGGGCGTTCCCGGGACCGGTCTTGGCTGCGTAACCTCCACGGTTCGGGTTCGGCGTTGGGTTGTGCTGGATGATGAAGTTGTACCAGTCGGCAAACCAGAGGTTTCCATCAGGTCCAACTTCGGCAACGATCGGAGAGAACCACTCGTCGGCGCTGGCAACCAAACTGAAGGCATTGACGGCCTCGAAGCCCGAGCCCCTGGGCCTTACGTCGTACATCCCGAGCAAGTGACCGGTCGGCCCGCAAACGAAAGCCCTGCGGTTTCGCCAGGACTCGGGAAATCCGGATGAGGTGGCAAAGGCATGTCCGCAACCCGCGGTGTAGGCGTTGAAGGCATCCACCTGGCGCACGTTCGGAGTGATGGGATGGAACCTCGGTGAACTGGCGATCATCTTGGCCGTCATTCTCCTTTGTCCATTGTGCACACGGCTCGGAACGCCCCCGAAGAAGCTGGGGTTGTTGTTTGCGGTGGAGCCAAAGACTTCTCCCTGCTCGTTGAGCCCGACCCCCCAAGTGTTGTTGTTGTACTGATGAAGAAATTCCATCTTCGACCCATCCGACTTGAAGCGGAAGGTGCCGGAACCGAAGTTGTGCTTCTCCCCGTTTACTTCCCCATTGAAGCGCGAATAGCCGACGGTGCCGTAAATCCAGTTGTCCAACCCGTAGCGCAAGTTGCTCGGACCAGCGTGTGTGTCACCTGGGCCAAAGCCCGTGAACAAAACCTCTTGGAGGTCCGCCTTGTCGTCACCATCCGTATCCTTGAGAAAGAAAAAGTCGGGGGCATGGGCTAGAATCACACCTCCCCGGGCAAAGGTCATTGAAGTAGGGATATTGAATCCCTCGGCAAAAACGGTGAACTTGTCTGCCTTTCCGTCACCATCCGTATCCTCGCAAATTTTGATCCGGTCGTTGCCCTTCCTGCCGTCCTTGATCTCATTCGGATAGTCCACGGTTTCCACCACCCAAAGCCGTCCCCGTTCGTCCCATTGAAAATAGATCGGATTGACGATCTCAGGCTCGGAGGCAAACAGTTCCAACCTGAAGCCAACCGGAACTTGCGTGTGCTTCATGCTCTCCTCGGGGGAGAGGGGAAGTTGGAAGGGCAAAGGCTCGGGTCGGCGTTCGTAGTTGGGGATATTGTCGCGTTTCTCATACTTCAAGGGAACACGTCCGGCTAGAAAAGTTTCATAGCGCTTGCGGACGGAATCTCCCACCGCCCACAGAATTCCCTTTTTCAGGAGAGCTTGAAAACCCGGGTTGTTCCATACCCTTTCATCATGCCCGGAAGCGGTATAGAAAACCCGACCCTTGCCTTCCGTCCTGACCCAGGTCCAGGGTTCGGGCTCTTGGTGGGGATCGCCGGGCATAGGATCGCGAACCATAAGAACAGTGCGGTTCTTCGGATTATGTCTGTGATGAAAGTAAGTTTCGTCCCAGGCCTTGATGTCCCCCACCCCAGAAACGGCCGGATGATCGTGGTTAACGATCCTCGGGCTAAAGACCGCGCCTTGGTGGCTCTTAAAGCGTCCGCCCACGAGTTGGTCAAATTCGGGAACGTTTGAAAAGCACCAACTGGCGCAATGCACGGGAACGAACCCCTTGCCTTTCTTGACGAAGGACAGAAGATTTTTCCATTGAGCGGCTGTAATCCTCGGGTGATTCGCGTAGAGAAGCAAAGCATCGAACTTGTCGAGATACTCCGCATCGTCCAAAGCTTGACCCACGCTCGTGACATAATCGAAATAAATCGCATCCCTGCCTAGGGCTTTCGAAAGGATCGGGAAATACTCATTCGAATTATGATGCTTGGATTCGTGTCCGAGAAAAAGGACGCGGATCGGATCGGCCGAAGCGTTCAGGAAAAGGAACGAAAAAATAAGCAAAGCAAACGAGAAGCGGCGCACGGGCATAAAAAAGGATCGGGTTTCAGAAAAGGGTTGAGGGGAAATAACGGTCTTTACTTTACCATGAAGTCTTTGCCAACGATAGGTTGACTTCGTCATTTTTTATTGAAAGTTAGCCATATGAAACAACCCAATATTTTCAAGCAACAAAAAGATTTCCTGGAAGAGATTCATTCAACAGCGAGCTTTTTAAATATGCTTGATACACTTGAGGGTGTTTCCTTTTTTGCAAAGGATCGAAATTTTCGTTTAATCTTCGCCAATCCTCATTTCTATCGAAGGCTCGGTTTGAAATCACAAAAGGAACTATTGGGAAAGAATGATTTCGAACTTTTCCCCGAGCCCTTGGCCAAGAAGTTCAGAAAGGACGACGAGTGGATAATCGAGAAGTCAAAACCTATGACTGGCTTGATCGAACTATTCCTCAATCTTCAAGGAATTCCCGCTTGGTACCTGACCAACAAGTTTCCCATCATGAACAAGGAGAACAAGTCGATCGGCGTAATGGGAACGGTGCAAAGATATGACAAGGACAGCCTCGGACTGACCCGGGACCGGAAAATGGAATCCATTATCGAGCAACTACGGGCGGAAGGAATCAATGCACCGAGCATCAACCGCTTGGCCAAAGCGAACGGAATCTCTCACCGGCAACTCAACCGTAGGTTTAAAGAGGCAACGGGCCTGACTCCCCAACAATTCATGGTTCGTTCCCGAATCGAAAAAGCGTGCGAAATGCTCAGGGAGTCCGATCTTCCGATTTCGGACCTAGCCTATGACCTCGGGTTTTGCGATCAGAGCGCCTTTACAGCACAGTTCCGCAAAAGAATGACCCTGACCCCAAAAAAATATCGCGAGCAGTACGGACGGAGCTAGAGGCGTGCAAAGCCTTTTTTAACGATTGGAGCAAAGATCCAGTCTACTTGGACTCAGGTTGCCCGCTCTTCCAAAGGACGATCTTCCCGATGTCATTTTTCGAGGCGGGGCCTTTCGTACTGCGCCCCCGCTTGACGTCTTTCTCAAGAAGGGCAAGAAGTTTGGCCACCACCTCGGGTTTTTCGCGGTAAAGATTTTTCTTTTCCCCCACGTCTGCCTTCATGTCATACAACTGAGCAGGCAAAGCCCCCTTGGCTTGGTTTTCCTTAGGGGAAGTCCAGCCTCCCGAAGCCCGGGCCAAGAGCAATTTCCACTGACCTTGCCGGTAAGCAAAGTGACCGCTTATGGAATGATGAATGACCCCGTTCCGTGTCGAAACAATAGGTTTGCCCGAAAGCGCGGCAAGAAAGCTGACGCTGTCCTCGGCGCTTCCCTTCGGCAACTTGATTTCCGTGATGTCGGATAAGGTGGCAAAGAGGTCCGTCAGACAGATCAATTGATCGGAACGGCTGCCTGGCTTGACTTTGCCCGGCCACTTTACGATGAAGGGGATCCGATGTCCGCCATCCCAAAGGTCGGCTTTGGAACCACGAAGGTGAGCGCTTACGACATGTCCCTTCTCGGCTAATTCTCCTATTCCTGCGGCCTTGGAACACCCGTTGTCACTGGTAAAGACAAACAAGGTATCGTCTGCTTTTCCAATTCTTTTCAAAGCGGCTTGGATTTCGCCCACGACATTTTCAGTCTGCATGACGAAATCTCCGTATTTACCCAAACCGCTTTTACCTTCCCACTCCGGCGTCGGCAAAATGGGCGTATGGGGAGATCCGAGTGGCACGTAGAGGAAAAAGGGTTCCTTCTTGCCCTTGCGCGACTCCAAGTACTCAACCGATTCACGCGTCAGACGGGGAAGCATGTTGATGGGAGGATCATGGGCGACAACCTCGTCGTCTTCGATCACGGCTTCCATGTTGCGCGCGTGGTGAAAGCCCCGAAAATGATCGAAGCCACGGTGGAGGGGGCCATCGGGAATCTTCGCTCCCACCGGAGGGCTCTTGTGCTTCTTGCTCGAGTACTCCTTTCCACTCTTGGGATCGAGGTACTTGAAATCGAGGTGCCACTTTCCGATGATCGCCGTGTGGTAACCTTGTTGCTTGAGAAAACTCGCTACGGTTGGTCGATCCTCGGCAATCAGGCAGGGAGCGAACCCCTGAACGACACCCGACTGCAACTTGGTTCGCCAACTGTAGCGCCCGGTCAGCACCCCGTACCGGGTGGGCGTGCATACCGATGACCCGGAGTGAGCATCAGTAAAAATCATTCCCTCCGAAGCAAGTTTGTCGACGTGAGGAGTCGGGATCTTTCCGTTCTTCGGATTCAGGCATTGAATGTCGCCATACCCCAGGTCGTCGCAAATGACATACACGATATTGGGCTTTTCCCCGGCAAGGGCTTGAAAAAGGAAGGGCAGAAAAAACAGAAGCAGGAATCGATTCATCCGCGAACCTTGTTTGGATTGTCCTTCGCAGACAAGACTTTTCAAGGTAACAAGACAAACTTCTGACCCGGCGCATGAAAGCTTGCCTGCTTGTGCTTCTTATCTACTGTAACCATCACGAATAAAGCTTTCCAACCTTATCATCATGAAAAACCCCCAATCCCTTACCCGCCGGACTTTCCTCTCTTCCTCAGCCACGGCATCCCTTGTCGTCCCAACCATTCTATCGGCCAAGAAGAGCCAATCGGGACCACTCGTAATCGGCGAAGGCGAACACCGCTACGAAGTTCATCATGACTGGGCCAAGCTTCCCGACAAGTACACTTGGCAAACCACTCACAACGTCGCCGTGGACACGGCGGGCAACCTTTACGTCATTCATGAAGGCCGTCGCAACCAAACCGATCACCCGTCCATTTTTGTCTTCGATCCCGATGGCAAATTCGTCCATGCCTTCGGCAAACAATTTCAGGGAGGCGGACACGGACTGGAAGTACGTCGGGAAGGTAACGAGGAATTCCTCTATGTTTGCGCTTACCAAAACGTGAAAGCTTTCGCCAAGCTCACCCTCAAGGGAGAAACGGTTTGGGAAAAATATGCTCCCATGGACAGCGGAGTCTACCGAAAGGGCGAGGATGGACCTGAAGCGGTCAGGTTCCAGGGGACAGGCCGTCCACGCTGGGGTCGGGATGCATTTCTGCCCACCAATTTTGCATTCCTCGATGACGGAGGCTTCCTCCTCGCCGACGGATACGGTTCGTTCTACGTCCACCGATACGACAAGGATGCCAATTGGGTTTCTATGTTCGGCGGCCCGGGAAAAGGCGAAGGGAAATTCGCAACCCCTCATGGCATTTGGATCGATCGTCGAGAAGGGAAAAAACAACGCGTCGCCATTTGCGACCGCGCCCACCACACCTTGCAGTTCCTGGAAATGGACGGGAAATACGTCGAAACCCTCAAGGGCTACGGTATGCCCGCAAACTTGGATACCTGGAAGAATTTGTTATTGGTCCCCGAACTGCACGCCCGCATCACCTTGCTCAACGAGAAGAACGAAGTCGTTGCCAAATTGGGGGACGACGTAGAGAGCGTGGTGAAAAAGAAAACAGTGAACAGGGGCAAGACCCAAACATGGAAAACCGGCAAGTTCGTTCATCCGCACGATGCCTGCTTCGGGGCCAACGGAGACATCTATGTTGCCGAGTGGGTTGCCACTGGGCGTGTGACCAAGCTCAAGAGACTATCCTGAAGAAAGGAATCCTTCTATGCGCCACTTGCCGATCCAACCAAAATTATTCAAGGATAACCGGCGTCGCCTCGCCGATTTGCTCGAACCGCAGTCGCTCGCGGTCGTCAACGCCAATGACGTTCTTCCGACCAATGCGGACGGCACTTTCATCATCCATCCGAATGCCGATCTGTTCTACCTAACCGGGATCGAACAGGAGGAGAGTATTCTCGTCTTGTTCCCCGATGCGCCGGACCCCAAGCATCGCGAAATTCTCTTTCTGCGCGAACCAAGCGAACACCTCAGGATTTGGGAAGGCTTCAAACACACCAAGGAGGAAGCAAGAAAGATTTCCGGAATCGACTCAATTCACTGGATCAGTGAATTCCCCGTGCTTTTCAAGATCCTCATGTTCGAAGCCAAACGGGCTTACCTGAACAACAACGAACACAACCGGGCCCCCGACGAAGTCGAAACCAGAGAGCGCCGCTTTATCGATCAAGCCAAGCGGGACTTTCCTTTGCACGAATTCGACCGTTTGGCTCCCTTGCTTCATCAACTCCGCTTCACAAAGGATCCTTTGGAGATCGAAATGATCAAGGAAGCCGTCGAGGTGACCAACCGAGGATTCCGCAAGGTTTTGCGCATGATCAAACCCGGTGTGAAAGAGTTTGAGATCGAGGGAGAATATTCCCGGGAATTCATTCGCAGAAGGTGCAAGTTCGCGTACTCGCCCATCATCGCATCCGGAGCCAATGCATGCACCTTGCATTACCTGCAAAACGATCAAGAATGCAAAAAGGGCGAGATGCTGCTCATGGACGTCGGAGCATGCTACGGAAATTACAATGCGGACCTCACCCGAACCGTCCCCGTAAGCGGCAAGTTTACCCGCAGGCAGAAGCAAGTCTACATGGCCGTCCTGCGGGTTCTGCGTCAATGCATCGAGAACGCGACGGTAGGCAAAGCGCACAAGGACTGGCAAAACGATTCCCATGAGATGATGACCGAGGAGATGCTTCGGTTGAAGCTCATCACCAAGGAGGAAGTCAAGAAACAGGACCCCGACAAACCGGCTTGCCGGAAATATTTTATGCACGGGTTGGGGCACCCGATGGGGCTTGACGTTCACGACGTCAATTCAGGACAGCATTATTTCAAGGAAAATGCCGTCTACACAGTCGAACCCGGCATTTACATCCCCGAGGAAAAACTCGGTGTCAGACTGGAGGACGATATCGTCATTACGGGGAACGGCCCCATCAATCTCATGGCCAAAACCCCGATCGAACCAGATGAAATCGAGCAGATCATGAATCGTTAGAACTCCCCCTCAGGGAAAGAGTTCCTTCTTCATTCAATCCCCGTCATCCTTTCATTGACCGCCGGCTTAACGATATGTGCCAACCTTTTCCTTTCTTCGCGCGATTGAAACGGAAGGTTGGCACATTCTGCATAGGATCCTTTGTCTTTTTTCAGGTCTTGAATGCGGAGACCGGAATCGAGATCAAGAAGGACTTGGTCTACGCCACCAAAGACAATCTCGAACTGAAGCTTGATGCCTATCTTCCCGCTGGCTCAAAACTTCGTCCATCCGTTCTCGTCATTCATGGAGGAGGGTGGAGATTCGGCTCCAAGAGACAATTGACCAAGTATGCTTCGGGACTGGCCCGCAGGGGTTTCAATGCATTCGCAATCAACTATCGCTTGGCTCCTCAACACAAGCACCCCGCCCAGATCGAGGACTGTCGGGACGCCGTCCGTTGGATCAAAAAAAACAGTGGCCGATATGGCGGTGATCCGGACAGAATCGGTGCGTTGGGTTATTCGGCGGGAGCCCACTTGGCATGCATGCTTGCGGTAACCGGACAGGAAAAGGCAGGTAATGAGATAGGAACCAAGATTCTCGTTGCCGTGGGAGGAGGCACCCCGTGTGAATTCATGAGCCTTCCGGCCAAGAACAAGACCTTGGCCTATTGGCTCGGAGGCTCCCGTGAGGAAATACCGAAGGCCTATCGGGACGCATCGCCACTCGAGCATCTCGACAAGGGGGATTCCCCCATCTTTTTTTTCCACGGTGATGCAGACTTTTTGGTTGGTATGTCCGGAGCCAAAAAAATGTCCGGAGAAATGAAGAAATTGGGAATCGACACTCATTTCCACGTCATCAAGGGAGCCGGTCATTTCCGCGCCGTATTCAACTCGAACGCAATCGGGGAAAGTTTCGATTTCCTTGAGAAGCACTTGAAGGAAACGATACGGAAGAAGGAAGAATAACGGCAACCTCTCGACAACCGGTTCTCAACACGTCGTAACCATTCAAAGAGAAACCGGAGGGGCTTGATTCATTTCCGGTTCCGGCAGAAGACTCAAATTCTTCCCAGCCTTAAAGCGAAACCATTTGGCGACCAAAAGGTCGGGAAAGGCAAGCAACCGATCCTGAAGCGCAAGCAGGCTGTCGTTGTAAAAGGCGCGAGCCAACGCAATCCGGTCTTCGGTATCGACCAGTTCCTTCATGAAGGAAGCGTAGTTCTGATCCGCACTCAAATTCGGGTATTTTTCAGACAAGGCAAACAGACCGCCAACCAGACCCGCTCCCTGATTCATTTCCTCACCAATCTCCCCTGCCCCGTATTTCGTCTCACTCGCTGCCGATGAACGGACCGAAGCAACAAGTTCCTGTACTTCCCGCTCATATTCCGAGACCCCCTTTACGCATTCGAGCAAACGCGGAATCAAGTCGTAACGCCGTTTCAATTGAATCTCGATCAAGCCGAGAGCATGGGTAAGCCGATTGCGTACGCGGATCAACCCGTTATACAACAAGGTAAGGTAAAGCAGACCCGCGACGGCAAGAAAGACCAAGCCGGAAAAGACCACCCATTCCGGATACCTAACAAAGACTTCCCGGGGTTCTATTCCGGTGTCGGCCGAAATGGCGACGACAGGCGAGGCCAAAGCCGCAACAAAAGAGAAGAGCATGATGAAAAAGGCCCAAATGCTCTTCGACCGAATAATCTGGGTTTCCGACTTAGTGGAAATGAAATAGTAACGGGCTTCCTTGCTTTTCGAGATCATGGGGCGCGCGACGTCTTCTCTCAGCTTGGCCGGACCCAGAACGTAAAGAGCGTCCCCGGGAGTCAGGGAGCTTTCGGAAAATTTTCTCCGGTAAGTCGAATGAGGAATGGCATCCAGGGGACCCTTTCCATAATACAGCGGATCGGAAGGAGCGCAACGGCATGACATTGTGGTCGGAGCTTCGACTTTTGCTCCTTCCGGCTCGATGAGCAATTCGCCCGTGTCATCTTCAAGAAAGAACGATTGATAACTCCCTCCCGAGTCAACCGTTCGCCAGCCGCTTTTCGTACGGGTCTTCCTCTTCCCATCCTTATCCCTGTAAGTCTCGGTTTTTCGCCATTGCTCGGAAATGCTCCATTCATACCATACACTCGGCCTTTCCGTAAGATAGGTTTCCAAGGGAAGATCCGATTTGACCGCCCCCTTGACCTCGTTCAACCCATGAAACACCCCCTTGACCTTGGAAGTCGGAACGTCCTCCACGGTTCTCTTGAACAAGACGACCGACCTCCACCAAATGAGAAGAGCGAGGGATAGGAAGATTGGGATAAGAGCAAAAGCCATAAAGAATCACAAGGAATCAATCCTTTCGCCAGAGGCAAGCTCTAGAAAAAAGAGGGACCGACCAAAGGCTCTTTTTTCATCAATGAACAAGTGACTTCTTGACCAGAATCGACTCAATCAACATTTTGGGTGTGGGATCTTTCGGATTATTTACCTAACATGCTCCCTGACCCAAACCTGCGCCTCGCGCGAATTGAACCGCTACCAGCTATCCAAATGAAAAAAACCAACTTGTTCGCACTTTTCGTTATTCCTACTTTCGTCACTCTAGCGGCATTGGCCAAGAAACCCAACGTCATCGTGATCATGGCGGACGATCTTGGCTACGGAGACGTTGGTTGCTACGGAGCTAAACCCAAAAACCTGAAGACCCCGCACATCGACCGCTTGGCAAAGGAAGGGCTTAGGTTCACCAGCGGATATTGTTCGGCCTCCACCTGCACGCCGACCCGCTACTCCTTTCTCACCGGCACCTACGCCTTCAGGGGAAAGAATACGGGGATCGCTCCTCCGAGCTCCCCCCTGATCATCCCGGAAGACACCTACACCCTGCCCGATATGCTTAAAAAAGCCGGTTACAAAACCGCGGTGATCGGCAAGTGGCACCTTGGCTTGGGTCGTCCGGGAGAAGGCCCTCAATGGAATGACGAGCTCAAACCAGGCCCCTTGGAAATCGGTTTCGACTACAGTTTCCTGCTCCCGACGACCAACGACCGGGTGCCTCAGGTCTACGTTGAGAATCACCGGGTGCTCAACCTCGACCCCAAGGATCCGCTTTGGGTGGGAATGAAAAAGCCAAGCCCGGACCATCCGACGGGAATCACCCATAGAAAAACGCTCAAGATGGATTGGACCCACGGGCACAATTCCACCATCCACAACGGAATCAGCCGGATCGGGTTCTACACCGGTGGCCACGCCGCCCGCTTTCGGGACGAGGACCTGGCCGACAAATGGGTTGAAAAATCCAAGGAATGGATCGGGAAAAACAAGGACAACCCATTCTTCCTCTTCTTCGCTTCCCATGATCTGCACGTTCCGCGCATTCCCCACGAGCGCTTTCGCGGAACCTCTGCCATGAGCTACCGTGGAGACGTCATTGTCCAACTTGACTGGTGCGTAGGAGAAATCGTCAAGTGTCTCAAGAAAGAGGGCTTGGAAAAAGACACCCTCATCGTGTTTTGTTCGGACAACGGTCCCGTCGGGGACGACGGATATGCCGACGAAGCCCTTGAAAAAATGGGCGACCATCGTGCCGCCGGGCCATACTCCGGCGGCAAATATAGCATCTTCGAGGGCGGAACCCGCACTCCGTTCATCACCTACTGGCCCGGCACCATCAAGCCTGGAGTTTCGGATAAAGTGGTATGCACCATCGATCTTGCCGGAAGCCTGGCCAGTCACTTGTCCGTTGCATTACCAGAAGATGCTTGTCTGGACAGCTTGAACGTGATGGATGCCCTGCTCGGCAAAAAGAACGCAAAAGGTCGCCCCCACCTCATTCAACAAGACAATGGCCGTGGAAACAATTACGGCTACCGGGTGGGAAACTGGAAACTGCAAAGACACGATTCGCAAAAGACCAACAATTATCAGGTGAACAAATTGCTCGGTGGACAACGTGGACAAAAGGTTCCCCGGTTTGCCCTGTTCGACCTATCCAAGGATCCGGCAGAAAAAAACAACCTCGCGGACAAAAATCCCAAGGTATTCGAAAAAATGAAAGCGGAACTGCAAAAATTTCTCGACGATGGCCGAAGCCGGTAAATCCAACTTCTTGTTCAGCATCCTCAATCGCCGAAGCTCCTCCTCTCCAATATGAAAACAAAACTAATCGCCTCCCTGCTCGCCCTCACGCCGGCCTTGTTCCTGAAGGCAGACAGAATCCTCATCGAAACCGAATCCTTTTCGGATCCAGGGGGTTGGAAGCTCGATACTCAATTCATTCGCGAAATGGGCTCGCCCTACCTGTTGGCTCATGGACTGGGAACACCCGTTCAAGATGCGACCACCACCATTGAGGTCAAGGAAGGTGGCAACTATCAACTCTTTGCCCGCACCAAGGACTGGGTGGCCCGTTGGGGAGCCAAAGGGCAACCCGGCCGCTTTCAAATCATCATCAACGGAACCCCGGCAAAATCAACCTTCGGCACCAAGGGAGCTCAGTGGGATTGGCAAGGAGGAGGGAAAGTCAGTCTCAAAAAAGGAAAGAATACGTTGGCTCTTCGCGACCTGACCGGATTCAATGGACGATGCGATGCGATTTATCTGACCACTTTCAAGGAAGTCCCGCCCAACGATTCCGGAATCTTGCCCGCTTGGCGCCGTGAGCTTTTGGGTATTACCGCAAAACCTCTCGAAAAGAAATACGACTTGGTCGTCGTTGGCGGAGGTTATTCGGGAATGGGCGCAGCAATCTCGGCCGCCCGCATGGGTTGCAAGGTGGCCTTGATCCAAGACCGTGGGGTTCTCGGAGGAAACGGGTCCAGCGAAGTTCGGGTATGGGCCAAGGGAAACATCCG
>JAYOMW010000060.1:0-17604 GCA_038121045.1 Opitutia bacterium | reverse complement strand
TTGGACCGCTTGGCCGAGAACCCGGGTTGAATCGACCCGGGAGTTAAGAATCAGACCACGGTTTTCCTTCGTATATCGGCAATCCACCGACCGACCCGTCAAATTAAACAGCGCCTCCGCGCCTTCCAGTTCGGACTTCCAATCACCCAACTTTCGACCATCCCAAACCACGAACCGACCGCTAGCGCCACGCGGAGCGACGCTCCTGCCAAGAACAACCACGTCATGACCATCGGCCGAGAGAGAACGGGCCAAGGCTTGACCAAGAAAGCCGGAACCCCCGGCCAAAACTACTTTTTTCATGGAAAAGACGGAGATTCAATTCTTACACGCATCAATCGTTTTTTCTATGTCCTCGTCGGTAATATGCAAATGCGTGACCAAACGGACAAGATCGGACCCCAAGGCCAAAACATCAATTCCCCGGGCAGCCACTTGGTCGACGAAATCCGAAGCGGGCGATTCCGTCCGCAGGTAAATCATGTTGGTTTGCACCGACTCAAGATCGACTTTCAATCCGGGAATGTCTTGAAGTCCGGAAGCCAAAGCGCGGGCTCGGGCATGGTCCTCGGACAACCTGTCCCTGTTGTGCTCAAGAGCATACAGTCCGGCCGCAGCCAGCACCCCCGCCTGCCTCATCCCTCCGCCAAACGTCTTTCGCCATCGATGGGCCTGGTCGATCAGCTCGCGCGAACCGACCAAAACGCCCCCGACGGGAGCGCCCAACCCCTTGGAAATGCAAATGGAAACGGTATCGCAATCACGAACGATTCTAGCAGGATCCTCACCGCT
This sequence comes from Opitutia bacterium, assembly GCA_038121045.1. Lineage (GTDB taxonomy): Bacteria > Verrucomicrobiota > Verrucomicrobiia > Opitutales > Seribacteraceae > Seribacter. The sequence goes on along the minus strand of JAYOMW010000060.1, from coordinate 16,812 downwards.
CGCCACAGCCGCGTTAAAAATACGGGCACCGTCCAAGTGAAGGGCGCAATCCGATTCCCTCGCCATTATGGCAATTTCATCAATTACGGATTGCGGATAAAAGGTTCCTCCACCCCGGTTCGAGGTATTCTCGATGCAAACAAGACTGCCGTTCGGGTAATGATTCGAACACTGCGACGGCTTTCTGATTTTTGCCTTCACCGACTCCGCCTGCATGATCCCTCTTTCGCCGGGAACCAAAGCCACCGAACAACCGGACAAGGCGGCGAATCCACCCGCCTCGTAGACGTAAACATGACTGTGCTCCTCGGTTATGATCTCGTCACCCGGTTGAGTGTGAGTCCGGATGGCGATCGCGTTGGCCATCGTGCCACTCGGAACCATCAACCCCGCCTCCTTCCCCATGATCGAAGCCATCTGCTCCTGCAACTCAATGACCGTGGGATCCTCACCGAAGACGTCGTCCCCGACGATGGCCGAAGCCATTGCTTCCCGCATGGCCAAGGTCGGTTGGGTGATCGTATCGCTGCGCAGATCGACCCGGTCCGATGGATGCTCGAACATCCTGTTAAAAAAAACGCTACTTGAGCACGATGTTTTTGAAGGAAACCTTCATCGGCGGACCGGCATGGACCTGAAAGGCCAGCAAGCCATCGGCCCGACGGGTTTTCTCATCGTTGTCCGTCAATTCGGTCATTTTCACCCCATTGATGTAATGTACGAAATGAAAACCCTTGGCGGTAATCCGATAACGGTTCCATTCCCTTTTCTTGACCGCTTTGCCGAGTTCATTTGAATCTGCGAACTTCTTTGCGTCCTTTTGCAACTTCCCCTTGTCGTTCAAGCTAAGCGTCGTATGAAAGCCACGATCCGACAAAATGCCGCGAAAGCCCTCGCCGTAACAGATACCCGAGTAACGGTCTCCGGATTCGAAGTCCGCTTGATAGCCTCCGATCCTCCAACCATCATGCTTGCCGGGCTTGACGAAACTGCGGTACTGAATCCCACTGTTACCTCCCTCGATCTTGAAATCGAGATGAAGATCGAAATCCTTCAATTTCAAATCCTTGCAGATGATAAAGGTATTTCCCTTGGTCGGATTCTCCTTGGTTGTCTGGCCAACGATAGCTCCATCCTGGACGCTCCAAAATTTGGGATCACCGTCCCAACCCTTCAACGTTTTGCCGTCAAAGAGATTTTTTTCCGCAAAGGCGGAGACACAGGAAAAGACAAATAGAATGGAGAGGAATTTAAGTAATTTCATTTTTTGATTTGAGGGTTTCATACAAATGTCCTGTCAACGGTCGTTTAGGCAAGGAAAAGTTGACGAGACCAAGTTTTTATTTCTCAATGGGTGCCTACCGTCCTCCCTCATGATCTCCGTCACAGACCTCAAAATTCACTATGGCAATTTCGTTGCCGTCGATCGTTTGACCTTCGAGGTCGGCAAAGGTTCGGTCTACGGTCTGATCGGACCGAACGGCGCGGGAAAAACCACCACGATCAAGGCTTTGGCCACCTTGCTGGAACCAACCTACGGCGAAATCAAACTCGGGAACGTCTCCGTCTTGAACGAACCGGAGGAAGCCCGAAAAATATTGGGTTACATGCCTGATTTCCCTCCGGTTTACGATGATCTTCGGGTCGATGAATTCTGCGACCTGTTCGCCCACGCCTATGGGTTGGACTCGAACCAAAGAAAAAACAAAGTCGAGGAATGCCTTGGTTTGACGGATCTTCTCGACAAAAGAAAAGCTCTTTGCAAATCACTTTCGCGCGGAATGAAGCAAAGAGCCTTGCTGGCCAAAACTTTGGTTCACGAACCGGATGTTCTTCTTCTCGACGAACCAGCCGCCAACCTTGATCCCAAGGCAAGAATCGACCTGCGCAACCTCCTGCGCAAACTCGCCTCCGAGGGAAAGACGATTTTGGTATCCTCCCACGTCCTTTCCGAACTCCAGGATCTTTGCGATACCATCGGCATCATGAAGGAAGGTACCATGATCCATTCGGGTACCATCGACGAGATTGCCAAGAAAACGAATCCGGCCAGGACCGTGCAAGTACACCTCACCGAACCATTCGATGGAATCGATGCCTGCTTGAAGGATTTCCCGTTGGTCTCTTCCGTTCATTCGATGGATGAGGACAGAAAGCTTTTTGAGTTCATTCATGACGGAACTTCCCAAGACGAGGCGGAGGTGCTTGCTTCCCTTGTCGGGAAAGGAGCCAAAATCTACCGTTTCGAACCCAAACAATCGAAAGTCGAAGATCTCTTCCTCCAAGTGGAATCAGGCGAAGCAAAAGGAGGGAACCGATGAATCCGATCCTTTTGCGCGGCATAAGGGAAAGATTGCGGATCAAGCACTTGATTGCGGCGGGTCTTTTTTCCCTGATTGTTTCCGCAACCATCTATTTCACCGCCTACCTCAACGAAGCCAACGGTGGTTGGAGCTACAATCCGCAAACCGGTCAAATGGAACAAAGAGAACCCTCTCCGGTTCAAGGGGCCCGTTACGCCTTCCCTTTTCTTTTGTCCCTGCAAGGGTTTTATCTCATGTTTCTGGGAACAGGCCGGGTTGCCGCCATCACCGCCGAGGAGAAGGAGTCCGGACTCTTGGATTACCAACGCATGACCCCGATGAATCCATTTTCCAAAATATGGGGATATCTTTTGGGCTTGCCCGCCAGAGAATACTACATGTTCGCTCTGACCCTACCCTTTCTCCTGCACTGCATAATCGTGGGCGAACTTTCCGTAGACAACGTCCTTCACCTTTACTTCGTCTTCTTTTCGTCCGTCGTCCTCTACCATTTGACCGCCCACGTCATCGGTTTGGTCGTACCCAAACCACGGGCCGCTTCGTGGGTTTCCCGCATCGTCGTGCTGGGACTTTACGTCTTTCTTCCTGCCTTCGGACAGGCGGGAATTTCCTTTCTCTCCTTCCTGACCATCCTCCCGACTTATTTCGGAAAGATGCTTCCCGAACTCATCTCTTTGGAAAACTCCGATTATGACTATTACCGATGGGAGAATGACTTGATTGATTTTTGGCAGGACGTTCCCTTTTTTGGCGCCGAGATATCCCCTTCTCTTTTTACCCTCATCATGCAGGGACTTATTTTGGCCGCCCTTTTGGTCACCGCCTACCGCAAATGGAGAAACGAATCCCTTCCGGCTTTTTCCAAGACTTCCGGCCTCGTCATTTTCGCGGTTTTCCAATTCCTTCTCTTGGGCTCCCTTTGGCCCTTCTTTTCGGAGGGCAAAGCCAGTGGATTGTTGGGTGAAGAATTCTCCCTTTCCGAAGCGGACGACAAGGGGGGCGCGACTACCATTCTGCTTTTCGTCCAATCCGTATTCTTCGGACTCTCAATTCTCGGCATCCTCACTTTGATCAACACCTGTTGCCCGGACCGTCACCTTCATCTCAAAGGCGTCCAAAGGGCCAATCGACTCGGACTCTCCTCCATCCCCATGAGTGCGGACGAAAGCCGTGGAACCTGGTTCGCCCTTTTGCTCGGCACAATGGTTTGCACAGTCCACGGAATTCTTCTTTCCCAAGCCGTGGCGAACGATCTTTTCTTCTCCATCAAGCCCGACCTGCCCGCCTTTTTCCTCCCCGCCCTTTTGATTCTCGCCAGCGCCCTCTATTTGCAAGCCGCCCGCGAACTTTGGTTCTCCTTGGGTTTTTGGGGATTCGTCGGCCTGCTCTGGATTACACCCCTTATGGCTTCTCTTGTTTTGGCCGTTGGCTGGCAGGACGATTATTTGGACTTCATCGCCATGCTTTCGTCTTTTTGTCCCATCCTCGCCATACCTCAAGCATTGGGATCCCAGTATGCCTTTCCCATACCCGAAAAACACCTCCACGTCCTCTCCTTCGGAACTTTTGCCGGACTTGGCGCGGCGATCGTTCTTGCGATCCTTCTTTCCGTCCGTCTCTATCTCAAACCAAAGCAATGAAGAGATTGGACGCGTTCCACTCCCCCGCCCTCCAATCAGCAAACCAGATGAGTTTGAGACCATGATCAAAATCCTGCGAATCCTCGGAAACGTCGAAGGGGTGTCCTATCTCCTCCTGCTCGGAGTGGCCATGCCTCTGAAGTATTTTTACGATACACCGGAAGCAGTCACGGTGACCGGCATGGCCCACGGTCTTCTCTTCGTCGCTTATTGCCTTCTTCTCGCCGTCTGCATGGGCAAATTCAAGTGGTCGTTCGGCTTCGGAGTCTATCTCTTTGTGGCCACGCTCATTCCCTTCGGCACCTTCGTCACCGATCGCAAGCTCAAGGAAAAATCAAGCGACTAAAAAATCTGTTTGCTCAGGCAGCGATTTGAAAGCTTTCGCGTGCGTAGTCATAGGTTCGAACCACTTCTCTCATCAGGGAGGTTTTGTTCTCGAAGGAAGCCATCCCTATGTCCATCTCAATACGGGCCAGGGCATATTCGCTGGCAACGATCCGGCAAGGAGAACTGCAACTGGACGGATCCTCCAAAGCTACGAACAACCCGTTCAGGCCAAACTGGAAGCAATCCACGAAGGAAAGCAATCGAGACTTCATTTGAGCGCGGGTCCAGGCATCCACCTCGAAATGCTTGCTTGCATCAAAAGCCCGTACTCCTTCGTGACAAGAAACGGACTCGAGAAAATGACGGATCGAACGGAAGCGGACCAGATTCCAGATCCCTTCGTTCAATTCCACCAAATCTTCCCCGAGGTGAACCGAGTACGCGCTCGCGACATAGGGACCGGGAGCATATCGACACAGCAAGGACCGGAGGGGCGTGGCCGTTGAAAACCCAGGCCAATCCTCAAGCAACTCATGGGTCGACTTTACGCCCAAAAGCTTCTGCCAGGAAAACGGCGGTGCGAACAAGGAACCGGAAGAGACGGCCTTCACCTCCTTGATTTCGAGCAGTTTGCGGAACTTGTTTTCAACCTCGGGAATCGAACCAATCGGTTGTTGGACAATGGGTTCGCCCAATTGCCCTCGAACATAAGGAAAAATCAAGATAGGCAAACAAGTCTTTCGCGAATTGAAAGTATATTTGCGGCGCAAAAGCAGGAGGGGCGGAGGACGGCTCATATCGTAGTCCGGGCTCGGCTTTTTCGGAAAATCATAACCCTCGAAAAAGCTCCAATCCCAACCGTCCCCGAACTCATAAAGTAGACGCGTATTACGGAAACTCCACCTGGAAAGTTCGAAATCCGGGTTATCACGGACGATTCGACAAACGCCGTCCGACTGCAAGTCGGTAATCGAGAAATTATTCTCCGGCAGGTACCCTCCTCCTTCGATCCCACGAAAATCCGGCTGAGAAAGCAAAGAGGTGATGCGGTCATGATAGACAGCGGCCGGCTTGCCGTTCGCCCGCCCCTTCATCTCCCCGAAATATCCGGATCCTGAACAGATGAAGGTCAAGTGCGGACGCCAAACCACTTCTTCGTTTTGCCGAACCGGCTCGCGCAAAGAATAAAGAACGTCTCCCTTTTTGGCGTAATAATTACCACAATGCCCCATGGCCAATCCCTCTTGTCGAGAATACCCCCCCTCGACACGGACCCACTTCCATCCATCGTCTAACAAAAGAAAGTCTTCGCCGTCGTCGCAAAAACTTTGCGAACGTTTGCCAACGATTGAATTTTCGCATTCGGCCAACTTCTCCATCAGATCATTTACGCTCAAGGGGACTTGCTTTCTTCCTTCGTCTTGAGAAAAGCGCAACTTTTCCAATTCCGAACTCCCGTAGTTTTCCGCCAGCGAGAAATAATGGGGCCAACAAGGAATGAACCTTTCAATGAGATCCCGGTAATCGGCCTCGATCCGCTCGCCCCCGAAAAACTTTAAAGCTTGAGCTCTTTTCTTGAGATCTTTGGGTGGCAGAGAATCGGCATCGCAACCGGCGAGCAAATGGCGTTTCAAAACCCCGACGAACCAAACGATCCGGTCGTCCTTCTCCAAACAAGCCAAAGCCCAATCCAATTTTTCGCTTACTTCCTCCTGCAACCGCCTATCCTGAGTATACGCATGCAGACCGGTAAAAGATGCGAGATACCTTTTCCTTCTTTTGTTCGACAAAACAAGCAAACCTCGCTCGGTTTTGCCCAAAAATCAAATAAAGCCCTCGGGTTTGCGCTCCCTCCGCATGAAAGCAAACCAAGGGAGACTTACGCGCGAAGAATGCCAAGCTCGCCGGTGCTGTCGGCAAAACGGTCCATTTTCAGGCCAAGCGCCCGAGCCTGAGTGAGCCAAAGGTTGGCCAAAGGCACGCCACCCTCGGGAGCGACGTACTTGCCTCCCACTTTGGGAGTCAAACCGGATTGCTCCGAAAGATTGAAATGCCGACCGGTCTTGAATTTACCGCCTCCCGAACCTGCGGTCACGATGGGCAAGGCACTGTACTGATGGGTGGCCCCATCCCCCAGTCCTGATCCGTAAGTAAAGAGAGTGTTGTCAAGAAGAGTCTTTCCATTGGCCTCTTCGATCCCATCCATTTTTTGAAGAAGGTAAGCGAACTGCTCCATGTAAAAATAATCCACCTTGCTCAGGTCCTCGATGAACTTCTTCTGGTTGTGGGACATTTGGTGATGACTGCGTGGCTTGTCGAAAAGACTCTCGAACAGGTATGGGGTATCCCAACGCTCGGGCCCGACCATGAAGGTGGCGACATTGGTCAGCCCGCTCTGCAAGGCAACGATCATGAGATCCCCCATCAAACGAATGTATTCTCCGCGGGGAAGCTTTCCGTCCATCGGAACGTCGAGGTCAACCTTGCTCAATTCGTCCTTCAATCCCTCCAATCGCGAGAGCTGACGCTCAATGGTGCGTATCGAGTCGAAGTACTCGGCGAACTTGTCCTGATCTTCCCGTCCCAACTCGCGTCTGAGCGAACGGGCATCCTCCAGAACCAAGTCCGTGATATTCCGGTAAGAGCTGCGCTCGTCCGACTTGAAAAGCCTGCGGTAAGCAAGCAACGGATCACGCATGGAGGGCGCGACGTACTCCGTGCCATACCACGAAATGTTATCAAACTGGATGGATTCCTTGTTGTCCTTGTGACTGTTGCAACTGAACTCCAAGGTTTTGAAAGGGGTTTGCGTTCCGATCTTTTCGGCAACGATATGATCGAGTGTCCTCGCCTGAGGATAAGGAGAATGCTTTACGCTGAAGGGACTGGCGCTCGACAGAAAGCACGATGCGCATTGGGCATGCACGTCGGTGCCCGGTTGAAAGGTCCGGTCCATTCCCGTGATCAGGGACACCTTGTCCTTGACCCGCTCGAGTGGTTTCAAGGTGGCGGTCAGTTCGAGAGGATGCTCGCCCTTGGCCAAGTTCGTCTTGGTTTTATCGGCCTCGAAATTGTCTCGATTAAAGAGGGGGATAACCCCATTTTCTTCGCCCGGAAAGAAGGTACGCCTGACCACTCCGATGGGAACGTAGTAAAAGGCCATACGCTGAGCGACTCCTTTCGCTGGACCGACCGCCAAGCTTTCCAACGACGGCAAGGCGAGGATCGAGCCCCCCATGCCGCGTAGAAAGTTTCTTCTCGAAAATGATTTCATCGACCTTGCCATACTAAGGATTGGAAGGCTTTTGACGCAAGGCAAGTTTGGAAGCCTTGCCGAAAAAGGGTTCGGAATGCGCCACCGCCTTAATCAGTGCCTTCATTCGATATTCTTGGGTGGAAACCAATTGAGCGACTTGATCCAAGGCGGGCGAGTCCGCAGGGGTTAACTCGCGCCCCAGAGCAAAGGTAAGCAAATGCCCCGCGAGAGCACGAACGAATCGCTCCTTTTCCATGAGGATTGCATCCTTGAACTCGACCACCCCACCGAATTCGTGGCGACGAAAGAGCACTCCGTCCGAATCCACCCGCAAGCCGTTCTCGTACTCGTCGCGCCACCGCCCCACCGGATCGAAATTTTCCAAAGCGAAGCCGAGTGGGTCGAGTTTCTCGTGACAACCCGCGCAATCGGCCCGTTCACGGTGAGCGGAAAAGCGCTGCCGCAAGGTCAATCCCTCGTCTTCCTTTTTCTCATTGGGAAGAGGTGGCACGTCGGCAGGAGGAGGCGGAGGCGGGGAGTTGAAGATTACGCCGGCAAGCCAGGCGCCCCGGGTGATGGGTTTGGTTTCGTGGGGACCGGAAGTCATCGTCATCACGGCGCTGTTGGTAATCATCCCGCCCTGCCGCCGGTCGGACAAGGCTTGTCGGGAAAATTGCATCGTGACCGGTCCGCCGATTTTGCCCCCGGGTTCCTCGCCCAACCATTTTCTCAAACGGGCCGAGCGATAGGTGTAATTGGCATCGATAAAGTCCAAAACGGGACGGTCCTCGAGGAGCACGGTCTCAAAAAGGAGAAGGGGTTCCATCATCATGTCCATGGTCGTCCGGTAACTAGGAGGCGCGTAATAAAAGTCAGGATAGATCTTTTCATCCGGGACCGATGAAATAATCCTGTCCAATTGAAGCCATTGAGTGGGGAAGCTGTCACAAAACCTTTTGAGTTTCGGATCAGACAACATCCTGTCCAATTGGCTGTCAAAAACCTTGGGATCGGAAAGCCGTCCGGCCAAGGCATGGTCGAGCAGTTCGTCGTCGGGCAAGCTCCCCCAGAGAAAAAACGACAATCGCGAGGCAAGAAAAACGTCGCGGGACATGGCTTCTTCTTCCGGACCCAGGGAATCGTACAAGTAAAGAAAGCGCGGGGAAGCCAGAACCGCGGAAACCAGGTCCTTCATGGTGGCCTCGAAGGAGGTTCCCTTCTTGAGCGAACCAAGGGCGTGGGAGAGGTAGCGCTGCAGGGTTTTCTTCTGAACGGGGCGTCTGAACGCCTGGGTGAGAAAAGGCTTCAGGCGAGCGGCGAGCACTTCCTCAACCTTTTCCTTTTCAAGTGGTGCTTTGAAAAATTCATTCCATATGCCGACCGTTTTCGGACCGAAGGTGGAACTGCTCACGATGGTCCGGCTAAGCTGAAAAAAGGCCTCCATCAAAAGGGGAGAAAGAGAAAGGTGATCAGCTTGGTTGTCGTACCCATGCTCGGCCCGCAAATCCTGAGGGAAAGGCCCCACTCCGGAAAGCCTCGGTTCAATCAGGCCGGACTTACCCAAAGGCCGACTGCTCACGGTCAGGGAGTCAGGCATCCCGCCTCGGATCGCCTTGGCGAAATAACCCGAACGGTCCCTCATCATTTTCTCGGGCAAAGGAAAAACCGATACCTTGAGCTTGAGCAAGTCCTCAACGGCGTTGGCATATTGAAAACGGTTCATCCGGCGGATCCGGGTGGTAGCAAAGGCCGGATCTTTTCCAACTGATTCGTTGAGCAAGGCCTGCAAATGAGAAAGGGCCGAATCCCTCAGCTCCAAGGGGATTTGCTTTTCGTCCTCAGGTGGCATTTCTCCGAAGTCTATGGCATCAAGAACCGCTTGCAGGAGTTCCGGGTCATCCCTGAGATCCCCGCCCGAAGAATACTTCGACAGGTCAACCTTCCCTTTGACTTTTCCGTCTTTGCCATGGCATTGGATGCAATGACTCGAAAACAAATTTCTGGTGACGGTTCCCTTCGCATCCGCCGCCGAAGCGGACTTGGCTGAGAGAGGAAACCAAGGTAGTACGGCTCCGGCCCAAACCAAAGCCACCGCGCGTATCATATGGGCAAATTTCATGAATGCGTCCAAGAAAATTCCATTATTCCAAATACGGAACGATTTGCAAATATGGAAACGTTCGGTGAGCAAACTTTTCAAAACGGTAAATTTTCTCCAGTTGAAAAAGAGCTCCTTTCGAGTCATGCTTGGCTTCGATGTTCGATCTGGGCCCACTCAAGCTGAAGTCCAACCTGTTTTTATCCCCCTTGGCAGGCTACACCAACCTGCCCTTCCGTCTCGTCATCCGGGAAATCGGCGGGGTCGATCTCTGCACGACCGACTTGGTCAACGCCCGCTCGCTTCTCGAAAGCAACCCCAAGGCTCTCAAACTGATCGAGACCAACGAACAGGACAGCCCTCTCTCGGTACAATTGTTCGGAGGCGTAAAGGAGGAAATGCGCGATGCCTCGATCCTGCTCGCCGAAAAGGGAGTCGATTCGATCGACGTCAACATGGGATGCCCCGTGCCCAAGGTCACGAAGACCGGGGGGGGAGCGAGCATGATGAACGAGTTGCCCAAGACCCAGGAACTAATCCGGGCCATGGTCGATGCCGTGGACGTTCCCATCACCGCCAAGATGCGGCTCGGATGGGATGAGGAAAACCTCACTGCACCCGACTTGGCCACTGCCTTGGAGGATGCGGGTGTCAGCGCCGTCTTCGTGCATGGGCGCACCCGGGCCCAAGGCTTCGACGGGGTCGTCAATTTGAAAGGCATCCGGAAGGTCGCGGAAGCCGTGAAGAACATTCCGGTAATCGGCAACGGGGACGTCACCACGCCGGAGGCCGCCAAGCACATGATCGAACAGACCGGATGCGACGGAGTTTCCGCCGGGCGGGGAGCTTTTTACAACCCTTGGATTTTTCTCCACACTCAAAACTATCTCGAAACCGGAGAACTCCCGCCCGAACCGACTTTCGAGGAACGCATCCGCGTACTTCGGCGTCACTACGATTTGATGGTGGAGGTATTCGGGGAGGACCGCGGTTCCCTTCAATTCCGCAAAGTCGCTCCTTGGTACTCCAAACGCTTCGGTCCGGTCAAACCGTTCAACAGTGCCGTCGTTCGGATCAGCTCGAGGGATGAATTCGAACGGGTCTTGTCCGACTACCTCGAATGGCGCAAGCAATTCACCGACGATTCGGGAGAACTCCTTCCGCGCTACCAGCTCTCCCCCATGGTAGCCTCCTTCATGGAGGAAGAGGACGAGCACCAAGCCAAGCAACGCAAAGCCATCGCCGTCCCCAAAGGCCCGGTGGAAGTCTGGTAACGTCCTAGCCCCGGTTCCAGGGCATCTTGGCAATCAGCATGCCCATCCCGCAGGTATCGGTAACCCCCGCGAAGACCAGACCCGCACCCACGAATGCGGACAGACCGAATCCTCCGGGGTGAACAAAATACCCGATGGCCGCTCCGGTCACGATCAAAGAGCCCGCCGCAATCCTGACCTGTCTTTCAAGTGACATTGTCTTTTTGCCCTCGACCACCGGTAAACCGGCCGCTTGCCAAGCAGCGGTTCCGCCCTCCACGTTCACCACCGCGTCGTAACCCGCGGCTTCCAACAATTGACAGGCCTTGGCCGAGCGCCCACCCGATTGGCAGATCAGGTGCAAAGTTTCGCCCTTTTCAAAAGGCAAGTTTTTTGCGTCCAAGGACTCCAAGGGATGATTGAGGGCACCTTCGGCATGAACCGAGCGGAACTCGGCCGGAGTGCGGACGTCAATGAGCTGAATCGATTCTCCGTTCCGGCGTTCCCGGTCGGAATCTTGTACCGATAGGTTTTTCATAGCTTAGCTTGAACAGACAACGACAAAATCCTCAACTCCGAAAGAACGTTCCTACCAAATTTCCTGATCGTGCAACTGCTTGGTCGCAGCCTCCGCCCAACCCCGGTTGGCCGCCGGACTGGCTGGGCTGGGATGCAAAATCTTTCCGATTTTCAGGTCTTTCCCAGCTAAGGCCACTTCGGCTTTTTTCTGAGCAAAGGCCCCTACTCCGACCAACCACTCGGGCTCCAAGGCATCCGCCACCCGGGCCAAGTGGGCGTCACAGGCTTCCTCCAGAGCCTTGGTCTCGCTCGCGGGCAACTTGTCCGGAGTCCTGTTCTTCCCACCCTCCTCCATGAAGACAAGCGGACAGTAATTGGCCACGAAATGATCCTCGAAAAAATTCTCCGCCTTACCGAAGCGCTCCGCAAAAAGCCCCCAGAGGCGCCTTCCGCTCACTTCGCTCTTGGCGCAAGCCAAGCCCTCCACCGGACGCTTGGGATGCTCGGGCTCAGGCTTCTCGACCTCCCCCCGCAGACCCATCCAGTCGCGCACGGCCGGAATTTCCCCAAAGGGAACCCCCGTTTGGGCCATGCCGAAGGGCCCCGGGTTCATTCCGAGAAAGACCACCTTCTTCTTTGACCCGCCCGCAAGCTCGAGGTATCGGCGATGAATTTCCCAAGCGTAATCCAAAGGGTTGTACACGACGGCGGTGGGCAAATCAAACGACAGTGCGTTGACCGCCCGGGCCAGTTCTCTGGCCGCCTCTATGAGAGTATCCGGCAAGCTCACTTGGCGAGAGGGATATCCATGAGCAATTCGAAGTCGAGAGGCTCGGCCTCAGCCTTGAAGCGAACCGTCAACCTGGGCAAAACCACGGGAGGCTTGGCAAAGAAATTCATCCCCCTATCCAAACCAAAATTACCCCGCCTTTCCAAGCGCGAACTTGTCAAGGATTCCGAATCAGCCTAGGCTTTGACATTGACTCGGTTTGTTCAAAGAAAACAAGATTCGCCCAACACACTCACCGCCTTGAAAAAATATCTTTCCCATGCCCTTCTGACGCTCGGCTTTTGGCCGATGCTTTGGCCTGCATGGGCATCCGCAGGAAAGCTCTCCTTCAACCGAGACGTCCGCCCCATCCTTTCGGAAAATTGCTTTTATTGTCACGGTGTCGACGGGAACAAGCGCAAGGCGGACCTAAGACTCGACATACGAGCGGATGCTCTCAGAAGCGATGCCTTCGTGCCAGGAGACTTGAATGCGAGCGAACTCTTTCACCGCATTCACTCAACCGATGAAGACGAGATCATGCCTCCTCCGGAGTCCAACCGCATCCTCACGAGTGAACAAAAGACCATTCTCGAGCGATGGATCAAGGAAGGAGCACAGTACCAAGAACACTGGGCCTTTGTTGCACCGGCCAAAAAGGCCCTTCCACAGGTCAAGCGTCCCGAATGGGTACGCAACCCGATCGATCGCTTTGTTCTTTCCAAACTCGATGAACGCAACCTGTCTCCTTCCACGGAGGCGCCCAAGGAAGTTCTGATCAAACGACTCTACGCGGACCTCATCGGTCTGCCCCCTTCTCCTGAAGAGGTGAATGCCTTTGTTTATGATCACTCAGCAGATGCCTATGAAAAGGTGGTGGATCATTTATTAGCAAGCCCACACTATGGTGAACGCATGGCTCTCGAATGGTTGGATGCCGCACGCTATGCAGACAGCAATGGCTTCCAGCAGGACGGAGATACCTATCAATGGATCTGGAGAGACTGGGTGGTCCAAGCACTCAATCAGGATATGCCGTTCGATCAGTTCACAATCTGGCAGCTCGCGGGAGATCTTCTTCCTAATGCCACCACAGATCAAAAGATTGCCAGTGGATTTAACCGTAATCATTTGAATAACGGTGAAGGGGGTGCCATTGCGGAGGAGCAGCGTTTTGTGATCCTCTTCGACCGTATCGATGTCACCTCCACTACCTGGCTCGGGCTGACCATGGCCTGTGCCCAGTGCCACGATCACAAATACGATCCCATCACCATGCAGGATTACTACGGTATGATGGATGCCTTTAATCAGGTCTCCGAAAGTGGCCGACCAGGGCGGCAGTCTTCCCGGGTTCGCATAGCCAGTCCCTTCATCGAAATTCCAACTGAAGAAAATAAGGTTAAGATCAAGGAATTCGAGAGCCGGATTGCACAGTTACGAAAACAGATTAAGAGCAATAATGATAAGAAAAAGCAAGTAAGATCTCTTCCCAAGCGAAAGGGATCTACGCAAGCCCAGTTCGTACGAATCATCAATGATACTCCCAAGGGGTTTCTCCATCTGGCAGAAGTCGAAATCTTTAGCGATGACCAAAACATTGCCAGGGAAGCTAAGGCGACCCAAAGCAGTGATTATCCGAATGGACCTGCCAAAAATGCCATCGATGGAACCACATCAGGAGACTTTTTCAAGAATTCCGTTACCCACACCCAGGAAGAAACCAAGCCATGGTTGGAGATCGATTTGGGATCGGAAAAGCCCATCGACCGGATCCAATTTTTCAACCGTACAGATAACGGAGTCGGAAATCGCCTAAGGAACTTTTGGGTAGTCGCTTATGATGCCAAGAAGCAACCAGTCTGGGCCAAACGGGGAGAAAAAACACCGATGCCCAAGTGGGAATCGAATCTGCCTTCATCCTTTGAAAGATTCACCAAAGAAGATAATGCATCGATCGTTGCCTTTCTTTCTCAAGACAAATCCAAGGAGAATGAAAAGCTCCAGCAACGGATCAAGGGCATTGAAAAACAACTGAGGGATTACAAAGGAGATCAAGTACCCAAGGTCATGGTCATGAATGACAATAAAAAGCGTGAAACCCATATTCTCCAGCGTGGCGAATACCTGAGAAAAGGAGAGCTGGTTTCCTTTAACACCCCTTCATTTCTGCCTAAAATGAGCGATGACTTGCCAAAGAACCGTTTGGGTCTCGCCAAGTGGTTGGTATCCAGAGAAAACCCGCTCACTTCAAGGGTACAGGTCAATCGCATGTGGCAGAGATTTTTTGGAACCGGACTTGTGAGGACATCGGAAGACCTGGGCGTACAAAGCGAATATCCCCTGCACATGGATCTGCTCGACTGGCTGGCCGTAGAGTTTCAGGACCTTGGGTGGAGTCAGAAGAAAATGCACCGGCTCATCGTCACCAGTTCCGCATATCGTCAATCGAGTCATATGAATCAATGGCATCGTGAAAATGATCCGGACAACCGCCTGATCAGCCGGGCCACCCGTTTCCGTATGCCCTCCATGATTCTTCGAGACTGGGCACTGGCCAACGCTGGACTCCTTGTTTCCAAAGTAGGAGGGCATCCCGTTTATCCTTACCAACCCGACAAGGTTTGGGAAGCGCTTGCCATCACCAAGGAGAGAAATTTCGATTATCCGGCTTCCACCGGAGACGATCTGTACCGGCGGTCTCTCTACACCTTTTGGCGTCGTACCGTTGGCCCGGTCAATATGTTCGACTCCTCCGACCGCCAGGCATGCCGGGTGAAGCCTGGAAAGACTAGCACTCCCCTACATGCCCTGACCACGCTCAACGATCCGACATGGATCGAGGCCTCCCGGTTTCTCGCCGAAAAGATCATGCTGGATAAAAAGGAAACCAGTGATCGGCTGGAATATGCCTTCCGTTCCGTCACGTCACAGATCCCATCCACTGCCAAGCTTTCTGTGCTCAAAAAAGCTTATGATGAACAATTGGCCATCTTTCAAAAGAATCCAGGGGAAGCGAAAAAGCTCCTATCCGTGGGGGAAAGGAAAAGAAACGAAAAACTGCCCATTTCCGAGCATGCCGCTATGACTCAAGTATGCCTGGGCATCCTTAACCTCGACCAATCCCTTACCCGCGAATAATTCTAACTATGAATCATTCAGCCAATCCATTTTATTCCAGTCTGGAAACCCGTCGTAGCTTTCTCGGTAAAGGAACAACCGGGGTCGGACTGGCCGCCCTCGCCGGACTTTTGAATCAGGACCCTGTATCAGGTAAATCCATCGGAGATTTCACCTTTCCCAATTTTCCTGCGAAGGCCAAACGGGTGGTTGTCCTTTGGCAGGGGGGTGGCCCTTCCCATATTGATCTGCTCGACCCCAAGCCAACCCTCACCCAAATGGCGGGCAAGGATATTCCCGCCTCCGTTCGTGGGGACACGCGTCTCTCCACCATGTCCTCAAGCTACAAAGCATGGCCCTGCGTTCCCGAGATCAAACCCTACAAAAAATATGGTCAGTGTGGTACGGAGATCAGCTCCATGCTTCCCAATATTGGAAGTCATGCGGATGATTTATGCATTGTCCGTAGTCTCAATACGGAAGCGGTCAATCATGCTCCCGGGGTTACCTTTATGCTCACGGGTTCACAAATCCCCGGACGGCCAAGCATGGGTGCATGGCTCACTTACGGTCTCGGCAGCGAATCCGAGGACTTGCCCGCTTTCGTCGTCATGACTTCCACCGACAAGGGACGTACCTGCGGCCAACTCTTCTACGATTACTACTGGGGAAGCGGATTTTTACCCAGTAAATTTCAGGGAGTTAAATTCAACAGGACCGGCGATCCCGTTCCCTATCTTAATAACCCTGCCGGCGTTTCCGGCAAGGCCCGCCGTTCCCTCCTCGACCGGATGGCCGAGCTCAACCAGGCCCATCACTCTGAATTTGGAGATCCCGAAATTGAGACCAGAATCTCTCAGTATGAAATGGCATTCCGCATGCAGACAAGTGTGCCCGAACTACTCGATTTCAAAAAAGAACCCGAACACGTCCTCAAAAGATACGGTCCGGATGTTGAGCAACGGGGAACCTTTGCCAGCAATTGCCTGACCGCCCGCCGCCTCCTCGAACGCGGAACCCGCTTTGTTCAGTTGATGCATTCAGGATGGGACCAGCATGGAAACCTCTTCACCCAACTCGAGGAACAGTGCAAGGACACCGACGCCCCCACTGCCGCCCTGATTCAGGATCTTAAGGATCGGGACATGCTCAAGGATACCCTCGTCATCTGGGGAGGTGAATTTGGGCGTACCCCGTTTGGGCAGTACCGTTCGGGCGACCCATCAAAACCCACCGGGCGGGACCACTTCGGCCGTGCCTTCAGTTGGATCATGGCGGGAGGGGGGATCAAGCCCGGATCGACCTACGGGGAAACCGATGAATTCGGATGGAACATCACCAAGGACCCCGTCCACGTGCACGACATGCAAGCCACCATCCTTCACCTGTGCGGAATCGACCACACCAAGTTAACCTACCGTTACCAAGGCCGCCGCTTCCGCCTCTCCGACGTTCATGGTCACGTCGTGAAAGGCATTGTGGCCTAAGCGGAACGCGGGACGCGGC
>JAYOMW010000059.1:14915-17661 GCA_038121045.1 Opitutia bacterium | reverse complement strand
CGGGCTCATCTGGTACCCCTTGGAGAAGACCGCCGGGCCGGAATGGTTTTTGACAGCGAGACCATGTCCTTCTCCATGGCTTGGACGAATGATCAGAGCTTAAAGGCCAGCGGTATGCCTTTTGCCGGAGCCCATGGCGCAGCGGCAGTTGTAAAAGAAAGCTACAATCTTTTCCGTACGAATATGCGACCCGGTTGGGCAAAGACTAAGGAAATGATCAAGAAGGATCCGCGCCGCCGGCCCTACAAGTCATTTCCGAGAATGGGAAGCTTGCCCAAAGAATGGGCCCACTTCAAGGGTCATTATGTTCACGATGGCAAAGCCATTTTTAGCTATTCGGTGGGCGAGGGGAGTGTTTTGGATATGGCGGGAATGGTTAAGCAAAAAGGTCTCACCGCACTGACTAGGACTGTGCAGGTCGAAAATTCTAGGTCATCCGTGATGATGCTGGCGGAGAATGATGACTCACAGATTGAGATGTCGGATCAGACGTTTACAGTTTCTTTGGAAGGGCGAACCTGTAACTTTTCTTTAGTAGAGTTCTCGAATGGCGTAAATTTATTCGTTTGGGAAAACCTTTTGCTTTGCGAAGTGCCTAAAGGGAATAGCCATTTCAAGCTTGCGATGTGGGCGGGCGATCCGGCGTATCAGCCAGCCGTTGCATCTGCGGCCGGTAAGGCTGAGGATTTGTCTAAGTTAATCAAGGGAGGCCCAGCGCAATGGGGTGATCCTATTGGCGTGGAGAGTGAACTTTCTGATGATCAAAGCAATGCCTACGTGGTGGATAAAATTGGTGTGCCTTTCAATAATCCGCTCGAACCGAAAATGCGCATAGGAGCCTTTGACTTTTTCAAGGATGGAAAGACTGCGGCGGTATGCACATGGGATGGCGACGTATGGATTGTTTCCAATATTGATGAGCAGTTGAACAAGGTATCCTGGAAACGCTTCGCCACCGGACTTCATGAACCTCTCGGGCTAAAGATCGTAAATGAAAAGATCTACACCGTTGGAGATAATCAAATTACCCGTTTTCATGATTTTAATGGAGATGGCGAAGCCGACTTTCTGGAAAATTTTAACAACGACTGGGAGAATACCGAGGGCTTTCATGCCTTTTGTTTTGATTTGCATACCGACCCGAAAGGAAACTTTTATTTTGCCATGGGTTGTCCGGTTCGAGCAGGGGGGCGTGGGTTTGAAAGAATGGGGAAACAGCATGGTTCGGTGATCAAAGTTTCTCCCGACGGAAAAGATATGTCTATTTATGCAAGTGGCTTTCGGGCGCCCAATGGTATGGGTGTAGGGCCGAATGGAGAGGTAACCACGGGTGATAACGAGGGATCTTTCGTACCAACGGCTCCCCTGCATTGGGTAAAACCTGGAAGCTTTAATGGTGTGGTGGATGCCTATCATGGAAAACGAAAATTGAAAAGTTCTCCGATCGCAGGCTATGAAATCGAATACAAAGATTGGCGTAAATACAAAGCCAATGAGCGCGATGGTTTTGAGCATGATCCGAACGAAGCGCCCAAGCCGCTCGTATGGATGAGCAAGAAGCGCGGTGTCGATAATTCGGGTGGCGGTCAGGTATGGGTGACCAGTGACAAGTGGGGTCCTCTGAAGGATCAATTACTCCACCTTTCCTATGGGCAAAGCAAGATGTACGTTGTGCTCAAAGAGGAAAAGAACGGTCAGGTCCAGGGAGGAGTTGCCCGCATACCGGTTGACCTTTCGAGCAGTGCGATGCGGGCAAGAATCAATCCGCGAGACGGCCAGCTCTATGCATCCGGGTTGAAGGGTTGGCAAACCAATGCAAAAGGAAACGGTGGATTGGACCGTATCCGCTACACCGGGAAACCGGTTTATTTGCCTAAGTCAATTCAGGTGAAGAAGGATCGGATTGAAATCGGTTTTTATCAATCGCTTGATCGAGAAATTGCAAACTCACTTTCTCAATACAAGCTTGGTGCCTGGAATGTTAAATGGTCCTTTAATTATGGATCGCCCGAGATTCCGGTGGGTGGGTTGGAGTTGAAAAAAGTCGAACTTCTTGATGATGGAAAAACGGTGGCTTTGCATATTCCTAATCTGAAACCCGTCCACATGATGCAGATCGATTACGACCTAAAGTTCGCCGATGGTCATTCGACGAAGGGAAGAATCGACAATACGATCCATATTGTTGAATGAGAAACCATGCTCAAGAAGCATTCGTAACTCTTCTTTTGTATGGAACATACCGTAACCTTTCGCCTTAAGCATTCCACGGGTTCTCCAGAGGAAACTGATTTTCTCTCAGCCTTGGAGAAACTTGCCAAAATACCCGGGGTGAAAAATTTCCGTATTCGTCGCCAAGTCAGCCCGAAGAATTCTCATCCCTTTGGGTTGTCCATCCATTTTGACAACGACGAAGACTTTCGGGGATACTCCAATCATCCGCTTCATGATGCTTTTGTCCAAGAGCGTTGGATTACCGAAGTAGAGGATTTTCAGGAGTCCGATTTTAAAGCCATGTAATGAAATCCATTCTCACCTTCGTATTCTCATCAGCCTGCCTGGCCTTCCATTCCTTTTTCTCTTGTTTCTTCCTGTCCGCTCAGGAGGTGGAAACGGTAAAGTTGGCCCCGCATACCTTTACCTTACCGGATGGCTATACCTTGAAGCAGGTGGCCGCTCCTCCTTTGGTGCAGCGTCCCATCCACATGTATTTCGACGTCGACGGATCGCTCTACGTTACGGATAG
>JAYOMW010000059.1:0-14815 GCA_038121045.1 Opitutia bacterium | reverse complement strand
CCCGTAGGGCTCGCATTCAGCGAAGCGGGGGAACGCTTTCTGAGCGGTACCTTCTTTGATTTGTCCAAGCCGGGCAGGCGCGACGGTATCCTGCACGCGGTATACGGGGGAACCTATGGCAAACGCAACGACCGCGTTCTTTCCCCTCATCCAAGTTCGGGAGCCTTGCTCCCCGTTCTTTCGCAGATGGGCCCCTCGGCTTCCTCGGGGATTGCCATGCCACAGAGCGATGCCTTGGGCATGAGAGGAGATCTGCTCTGCGCCGATTTCAACCTGCGCCGAATTTCACGTCACCGGCTGTCCCGGGACGGATCGACTTATTCGGCTCGGATGAGCACCTTGCTCGAAAGCGACCAAAACGACTTTCATCCCACCGACGTGATCGAGGATGCGGATGGGAGCCTTTTGGTGGCGGATACCGGTAGCTGGTACATGATCTGTTGCCCGACTTCCAAAGTTGCCAAGCCCGACGTTCTCGGAGCGATCTATCGGATCGAAAGGAAGAACAACTCTTCACCCAAAGATCCCCGTGGCTTGAAACTCGATTGGAACAATCCTCAGGTCGAGTGGCTGTCCGACAAGCGGCCCGCTGTGGTTAAGCGTGCCATCGAGGCTCTTGCTCAGGTTGGCAACGTCGATCGGCTCAAAGAAGCCAAGGCCCGCAAATCCGCCCTTTGGTCGCTCAACCGTATCCCCGGCAAGCCGGCCCGGACCGCCGTCCGCTCTTTCCTCAAGGATGAGAATCCAGAAGTCCGGTTAGCAGCCATTCACAGTGCAGCCCTTTGGTTTGATGCGGAGGCGTTGGAGCTGCTCGTTGGGCTCCTTGATACGGGTGATGCTCGTGAGCGCCGGTTGGCCGCGATGGCTCTCGGTAGAATAGGGGACCGCCGGGCGGTGAAGCCTCTTCTCAAGGCAGGCTTGGCCCCCGCGGATGCATTCCTGAAACATGCCATTACCTATGCCTTGTATGAGATTGGGGACGAGAGTCTTCCCGTTGATCACCCGATGAGCAAACAGGTTGGGTTGATGCGCAAGGTCGACGAGCAAAGCCCGTCGAAGTACGTCATGCCCGAGATCCAATTGGCCGATATCGTGGACCCGGACCTGGCTAAAGAGGCCCGCCAAGCCAAGCATCTTGACCAACTTGCCGAATTCCTTCCCAAGGGAGACCCCGCGCGTGGTCAGAAGCTTTTTCACGACGCGGCCAAGTCCCTGTGCATCACTTGTCACGTCAAAGGAGACAAGGGGGTGGATTTCGGACCCGACCTGACCCGGATCGGAGCCATACGCAGTGAGCGTGATCTGCTTGAGGCGATTGTCTATCCCAGTTCCACCATCGCCCGTTACTATGAGCTTTTGATCCTAAATACCAAACAAGGCGAAGCGGCCGGCTTGCTCCGTAGGGATTCGGTGAACGAAATGGTCCTCGGTCCTGCACCCGGAGTGGATCAAGCCATTCCTTTCAAAGAGATCAAGAAGGCCAAGTATTCCAATGTTTCGCTTATGCCCGAAGTGTTCGATCACCTCTTGAAACCGGATGAAATCGCCGACCTAGTCGCCTATCTCAAGGAGGCCAAGGGGCCGGTCGAAACCGTCTCATCGGAGGATATTCCTCCTCATCATGCGATCGACTTGCCCGGCTTGCATGCCTATGCCCAGAAGAGCATAGCCGCCGGCGAAGAGATTGAGTTCCGGGTGAGCAGCTCCGTGCCATACGATTTGTCGGTGGTTAAGTTGGGAACCGATCCGGAGAACCGTGACAAGGATCCTGTGTTACAATCCTTTCAGGTCGAGCAGCCGCAAACCCAACCCATTCACCCTGGTTCCTATTTGCACGTGGACAAGGCCTTGCCGGCTGAGCGAAGCTTGTCCGCGTTGACCTTGGAGTGCTGGATCCGCCCGTTTCAGTTGTCCGGTTGGCAGGGCTTGCTTACCCAACACGATTATCCCGAGCGCTGTGGCTTCGGGTTATTCCTAAGCGAAGGGAAGATCGTATTTGGAACCGGCTCCGGGGGAGCTTACGATGCGGCCACCTTCCAGCAAACCAAGTCTGGCTTGGTCAAGGCTCATCGATGGCATCACCTGATCAGCAGTTGGGACGGCAAGAAAAAGCGAATCTATCTCGATGGGAAATTGGTGGCCGAAGCTGCCTTTGCCGGTCCGGTCCGGCCGGGCAAGACCGCTTTGCGCATCGGGGCTTATGGGCAGGAAGGAAAGGCCGTGAACTTCTATAACGGGGACGTTGCCATGTGCGCCATCTACGACCGGGCTTTGAATGAGGAGCAAGTAAAGAAGCGTTTTGCCGATCGCGGATTGAATGTTCCTGAGAACGATCGTTTGCTTGCCTGCTGGCCTTTTGGGGAAGAACGCGGCGTCCAAGTTGCCGATGCGAGTGAGTTCGGGCGGGATGCCCGGATCATCAACCGGGGAACCTGGATGATCGGGGGACCGAGTTTTAATGCTTCGGCGATCAACCGGCATGATTCGGAATATGATCCGACCAAGGATAAGAAACGCGGACACGGGCTCCGTCTGGCGTCCGACGAAATCTACAATGCCCGCTGGAAGGTGAACCACCGCTTCCGTTTGCCCCCCGATGCCAAGTCAGGCGTTTATGCCGGGCGGTTTGATTTCAAGTTGAAGGGCAAGCCCATGCGGTACCACACCTCGTTTATCGTGAGGCGTCCCGAGTCCAAACCAAAGGCCCCGCTCTTGGTCCTCGTTTCCTCCAATACCTGGCTGGCTTATAACTCGGTCCCTTTTCCGGTCAACCACGGCAAAGGTCTGATCAACATGGGCACGGGTGGCTTGGGGAATAGCCACCCCGGAGCGCCCAGGTACAGTTTCTACAGCGACCACCGTAACGGGCAGCCCACCTACAAGGTGGGATTGAAAGTACCTTGGCCAGCTGGTGGGCCGAACAAGACCTACATCGGCGGCGGGTACAGCCACCTTCTCCGGGGCGAGCGCTTTCTGCATCTCTGGCTCGACAAACATGGATACGAGTATGACGTTATCACGGATCGGGATCTCGACCGCAATCCGCAGATCTTGAAGGGATATAAAGCGGTTTTAGTGAACGGGCACAGCGAGTATTGGTCCGCCCGCGCTTACGACGGTTTGGACGACTACCTCAAGGCGGGGGGGGCAGCCGCGGTCATGTCCGGCAACACCATGTTCTGGCGGGTGAGCTTCGACGAGACCGACGAAGTCATGGAGTGTCGCAAGTTCGGCGGTGGTATCGGCGGCCGAAAATTGGCCAAGATAGGAGAGCTCTACCATAGCCATGACTTCAAGCGTGGAAGCCTGATGCGATTTTGCGGATACCCGGCCTGGAAGCTGGTCGGTTTGGAATGCATCGGATGGGGCGGAGGGAACTTTGCGAATTATCAAGTCGACCTGCCGGATCACTTCCTCTTCCAGCAACCCCACAAGCTCGAGTTGAAAAAGGGAGACCCATTCGGGTTCACCAATACGAAAAAGGGCGCCGTCGGACACGAGTACGACGTGCGGCTTTCGACCTTGCTCCGGGCGACCAAGAACCCCGCCCTCAAGGGCCTGGTCGAACCGGAGGGGATCGTCACCATCGCGAGCGGGAACAGCAAAAGGAACGTTCTCGATTTCAATGCCCAGGGGCATCGGCCGAGGGTAGGGGGCGAGCAAACCATTGCGGAGATCATTTACTGGGAACGCCCCGAGGGCGGCCGGGTTTTTCACACTGGATCCATCGCCACCGCATGGGCTATGTACTATGACGAATCCCTAAGCAACTTGGTCCGCAACGTCCTCCACCACTTCAAGGTGAAGCCGAAGAAGTAAAGTTCAATTTGCATGAATACCCCTCGTATTTCCGCCCGATTTGGTCGCATGACCATGATGGGCATGTTGTGCTTGAGTTTCTCCCCACTCGCTTATGGCGTGGAACCTCCCCTGCGGGCCGGTGCTCATATCGAGGACGTGACCGGTTCCTTTGACTCCTACCTAGTCAGCGGAGGATTCACCGAGCGCAGGCGCGGGAAGATGAACCCCGGGGATCTCAAGGCCCGCTGCTTCGTCTTGCAACGGGGCAAGGCGAGCATCGCCATTGCCATCGTCGACAGCTGCATGATCCCCCGGACCGTCTGTGACGAAGCGAAGAGATTGGCTTCGAAGGAAACGGGCATACCAACTGACCGGATTCTCATTGCCGCGACTCATACTCACAGTGCCCCGAGCGTAATGAATTACTGCCTTGGGACCATGGCCGACTCTGCCTACACCAAATTCCTTCCACCCAAGATTGCCGAGGGCATCCGGCAGGCCCACGCCAAGTTGGAACCCGCCCGTATCGGCTGGGCCCAAGTCCGGGCATCCGGGTTCACTCATTGCCGCCGCTGGATTACCAGGCCGGACCGTATGCAGTTCGATCCCTTCGGCAACCGGACGGTCCGGGCCATGATGCACCCCGGTTACCTGAACCAGAATTACGTCGGCCCTTCCGCCCCGGTGGATGATGAACTCTCGGTGATTTCCATTCAAACCGCCGAAGGCAAGCCGCTCGGGGTGCTGACCAATTTCTCGATGCATTACCATGGAGGTGGTGGCCCGGCGGATTACTTTGGTCTCTTTGCCGACCGTTTGGCCAAGCGTCTGGAATCCGAAGGACGCATTCCGGTTTGCGCGATGTCGCAGGGAACGAGTGGCGACCTGCACTGGATGAATTATGGAAAGCCCAACAAAGGATCGAACGTTTCCCGCTATACGGATGGACTCGTCGAGATTACGGTTCAGGCACTGGAGAATATTCGCTACCAGGACGAGCCGATTCTGGCCATGGAACAAAAAGTCATCACCCTGTCCCGCCGGCTCCCTGATGCCGAACGCCTCGCCTGGGCCGACCAATTGCTTGCCAACATGAAGGGTAGGCGACCGAAAAATCGGCCCGAGGTCTACGCCGAACAGGCTCGGTTCATTGACGAGAACCCGACTGAAAAGCTGGTGCTTCAAACCCTCCGAATCGGGAATCTGGGAATCACCACGCTTCCCAATGAGGTCTACTCGATCACCGGTTTGAAGCTAAAGGCCCGCAGTCCGTTTTCCGCTACCTTCAACATCGAGTTGGCCAATGGAGCGGCCGGCTATATTCCGCCCCCCGCACAACATGCCCTCGGAGGGTACACCACCTGGCCTGCCCGTACGGCCGGGCTTGAGGTCGATGCCGAACCCAAGATCGTGGAGA
Source organism: Opitutia bacterium (assembly GCA_038121045.1). Taxonomy (GTDB): domain Bacteria; phylum Verrucomicrobiota; class Verrucomicrobiia; order Opitutales; family Seribacteraceae; genus Seribacter. The sequence goes on along the minus strand of JAYOMW010000059.1, from coordinate 9,597 downwards.
CCTTGTTGAGTTCTTTAGAGTCCTTGGCCGGAAAGCCGCGTCGAGAGCCCGCACCTTTCCATGGTGCTTATGCCAACGCTATCCTCGACGAGAAGCCCTTGGCCTACTGGCGTTGCGAGGAATTCGAGGGCAACCGGTTGGCGGATGCCTCCGGCAATGAGGTGCACGGTGAAATCAAAGGTGTGGTGGCTTACCACTTGCCCGGTCCGGAGAACGAATCGTTTTCCAGAGACTCGCGCAATGCTTCCCTGCAACTGGCCGGCGGAACGGTCTTCGCTACTATTCCCAATGCCCGCAGCCTGTCCTTTTGGTTTTGGAACGGAATGTCGGACGCGTTGCGGGACAATACCGGAGACCTCGTTTCACAGGGCGACTCCTTTCGGTTGCGTATCGGAGGCAAGGCAGACGGCGAAGCCCGCGGTCACCTCGTTCTTCAGGTGGGCGAAAAGAGTTTCAAGGGAACCACCGAGCTTAGTCTGCGGACATGGCGCCAAGTCTTGCTTTCCTGGGACGATTCCATCCTCAATGTTTTTCTTGACGGCAATCCCAAAGCTGAGATTCAGGTTGAACTCCCAGTCCAACCATCGGGCATCTGGAACTTGGGTGGCGAACTGCCCTTCGAGGGTCGACTCGACGAGATCGCCTGGTTCCAATCTTCGCTATCCGGCCAAGATGCCAAACGACTGCACGCCCTCTCCGGCATAACTTCTCCACCGAAACCTCCGCCTCCACGGCCTGCGATGACGCGCGGTTCCACCGATGCCTATGCCAAGGCAGTCATGCAAGCCAAGCCCATCGCCTATTGGCGCCTCCTCGATTCGGCCAAGGATAGCGCACCCAATGGGCGCCATGGTAAGTTTGAGAAAGATGCCGGTCCCAAAGCCTCCGACAAAGACTCTTTTACGGGAGGGCGCATGCGTGCCGAGGTAGAAGGGATTGGGGATACCTACAGCATTGAATTCTGGTTTCGCAACAGCCTGCCCAACAACAGTCGTTCCGTAACGGCCTATCTCTTTTCGCGAGGCATCGATGGGATGAAGGAAGCCGAGGGCGATCACCTCGGGATTGGTGGAACCTACTCCTCGGCCGGTCGGCTTCTCGTTTACCAGGGAAATCAAAGCAAAGGGCTTTTGACCGGGTTGGCGGAAGTGGAGCCTGCGAGCTGGCATCACGTCGTTATGGTGCGTGAGGGCGAGCGCATCCGGGTCTACCTCAACGGAAACCGCAAGCCCGACATTGATGGAAAATTCGCCCGTTCCTACCCGAAAAGACATCCCCAGTTCTTTCTTGGGGGGCGCAATGACAACTTTGCCAACCTGCAGGGTCGGCTTGACGAGGTCGCTCTTTATGACCGTGCTCTGACACCCGAAGAAATCAGCGCTCACTACCGGGCCGTGAAGCTTTCGCCGGCAAGCGAAGACTAGCCCTTTTTGGTCTTTGGCCTTTCCCGCAAACCTTCCGATCCAAGAAAGGGATTGGTTGTAATCATTGGGTATTTATTTACTGTAATTACCTTGAATAGACTAAAGAAAAGACAGCTCGGGATTTCATAAAAATGAAAATACTCTTACTACCGATCGTAATGATTGTGAGTTTGTGCGGTTTGCTCAAGGCCACTCCGTTTGCCATGCCCGACAAAATGGAGGATCTGCTGGCGAATTACTGTTTCGATTGCCATGACAACGAGACCAAGAAGGGTGAGGTCCGGTTGGACAACCTCGCGACCTTGGCCCTCAAAGACCGGTTGGATTTGTTGAATCGGGTGCAGGAGCAAATCTTCATCAAGGAGATGCCCCCCAAAAAAAGAAAAGCTCAGCCGAGCGATTCCGAGCGGGAGCAGCTTCATGACTGGATGACCGTTGAGCTTCGTAAGCACAAGGCCTCCAGGTTTGAGGAAAAGCTGCGTTACCCTAGCTACGGAAATTACCTCGACCATGATAAACTCTTCAGTGGGGAAATTAAGGACAAACCGTTCTCGCCCGCCCGGAGGTGGTTGGTTAGTCCGAGAATTTTTCATGAACGGGTAATGAACGTTCTGGGTTTGAGCGATCATGAGAAAAGAAGTTTTTCGACCCGTCAGTTTTATGGAGTGAAGAACCCGTTTTTGTTACCCGATCGTTCGGGGGTTCGTGATTATGACGTCACGACCTTGGATGGGGGACATTTGTTGGTGATGTTGGGAAACGCCAAATGGATAGCGGACAAACAAATTTTGGCCGCCCGCCTGAAGACTGCTCAAAAAGAGGAACTGCTCAAAGGTTTGAGTAGCAAGGACCGGTGGTATCCCAAAGTTACGCCCGAGGCTTTCGAGAAAATCGTCCTCAAGGCGGAGCCCCCGACGGAGGAGGAAATGAAAGTTGCGGTGGAGAAACAGTTCGATTGCGTATTGATGCGCAAACCGACGAAGGAGGAGCTTGCCAAATACGTCGAACTGTTGCGCTCTTCCATTCAACTGGCCGGGAATTCGAAAGGTTTGCGGCAAATGCTCTTTGCCGTGTTGCTGGAGTCCGATTTTCTCTATCGTCTGGAATTGGGAGGTGGCGAACCCGACGAATTCGGGCGACGCAAGCTCACCCCGCATGAAGGCAGCTTGGCGATCGCTTACGCCTTGGGAGACCGGAGTCCCGACCCCGAATTATCCAAAGCCGCCAATGAGGGCCGTCTCGAATCCAAGGAAGACTATCGCCGGGAAGTCGAGCGTCTGCTTGCCGACCAAAACTATTACAAAGGCCCCGTAGACCATAAGATCAGCGGGAAGAACATGCGCTCCCACGAAACCTCGCACCCTAAGATCGTCCGCTTCTTTCGCGAATTCTTCGGGTATCCGAAGGCGGCCAAGATTTTCAAGGATATCGAGCGTAGCGACGGCTATTACCAAAACCCCGGGCGAGGCACCTTGGGTACCCCCGGGTTCCTGATCAAGGAAGCCGACCGGGTGGTGGATTGGTACCTAAAGAAGGACGAGAAGGTTTTCGAAAACTTGCTTACCTCGGAAGAGTATTTCGTTTACCACGACAAAGACAACGAAACGGGGAGCAAGATCATTGAGGAATGGACGCAAGTCTACGAAAGGCTCAAGGACACGGAGTGGAAGGAAAACCCGGAGAAGGTCATCGAGGAGAATCTGGATTTTCTAAACACCAAGAAATCCGTTCGGGTTTCGGGTACGAAATCCAAGCGCGAATTTATGCGTTACATGCATTTCTGGGGGGAAACGATCGGCAAGGGGCGCACGCCCTTTACCACGCCTTCTTTTGCCCATGGCTACTACTACAACCATTCGGTGTTTTACAACCTGCCGCCCACGCCGAACCCTTTCCGTTACGGGGGAGTGGAGAACAAAAACCACAAGGGCTTGGACGACGTCGAATTCTGGGACTACCCGGTCGAGCAGCCCTTTGAGGTTTCGCAGCGCAAAGGTTTGCTTACTCACCCCGCCTGGTTGATCGCGCATTCCTCCAATTTTCATACCGACCCGATCAAGCGCGGACGCTGGATCCGGGAAAAACTGCTTGCCGGAAGCGTGCCCGACGTGCCCATCACCGTGGACGCGCAAATACCGGAGGATCCTCACAAGACGCTGCGCGAACGTGTGGAATCGGTAACCGGACAAGCCGAATGCCGGAAATGTCACGAGCGTATGAACCCGCTTGGTTTTCCCTTCGAGGTATTCGATGACTTCGGTCGCTACCGCCTTGACGAACCTTTGGAATACGAGGAGCAGCTGGTGGCCAAGGCCAAGAAGAAAAACGGAGCCAACCTCTACAAAACCAAATCCGTCCGCACTTCGGGAGCGTTGCGGGGGACCGGTGATCCGAATCTGGACGGCGAAGTTTCCGATCCCTTTGATTTGATCGACCGGTTGGCCAAGTCGACCCGTGTACGTCAGTCGATCATCAGGCATGCGTTTCGTTTTTACATGGGACGAAACGAAATGATGTCCGATGCGCAGACCCTCCTGGACGCCGATCAGGCTTACGTCCGAAGCGGGGGAAGTTTCAAGGAGGTCATTATTTCCCTTTTAACCTCCGATTCCTTCAGGTACCGTAAATAATCGACGATCCATCATGAACACACGCAGAGACTTCCTTAAGCAATCCCTTCTCGGAGCGGGCGCCCTGGCGTTCGCGAAGGATTCATCCTGGGCTGCCCAACCGGCCAAGCCTCCCATGCGTTTCATTTTCATGCACCGGGGCAACGGTCTTTGGCCCCGCGTCATGGTGCCACCCGGCCTGGATGAGAAAACCCTCGAAAAGGAAAAGCGCAAGGAACCCTTTCAACTCGATCTGGATTCGCACGACCTTCCCGGATGGATGGATCCACTCTCCGCCCACAAGGAAAACCTCACCATCCTGCAAGGGCTCTCCGGCAAAATGTGCACGACGGGCCATCATTCCTGGTGTTCCTCGTTGGGTGTTTTCAAAGCCAACGAACGCCCCAGTTCAATCAGGTGGGCCACCGTCGACTTTGAGTTGGCCAAACTCTTTCCTTCTCCGGCCGAGCATATCGAGCTGGCCTGTTTCCCCCTCGAAGGTGGCAATGCGCGAGGTACCCTGGACGACGTGGCTACCGGTTTTTCGGCCCGTGGTCCTCAACAACCCAATTATGCCTTTGGTTCGCCGCGTGTCGCCATGGAGGAACTCTTCAAGTCCGTTTCAACGGAACAGTCCGCCAAGACTCAATACCAGTTGGACCGGAAGGTTCTTGAGTTCGTCGCCAAGAACGAAGGTACTCTGGCCGGATCTCTCGGTGGTTTTGAGAAAGCCAAGGTCGGGAATTACGCCGACTCGGTGGAAGCGATCCGCGAACGTAACCGCAAGATCGACGCCATGTCCGACGTCATCCGCCGGCACGTTCCCAAACTCGATCCGAAATACCTCGACCCCGGGATGACGACCTTGGATCGTCAGGTTGGGCACACCGAGGTATTGCTCGGGGCCCTCATTTCGGGCCTTACCAACGTCGTGGCCTTCACCGTCGATGAGTTGGGTCACCGCTACACGGGGTTGCCCGGAATCGAAGGCGAAAAGGTGAATATGCACGACGTCGGCCACAACAAGGTGATCGGCGGTCTCAAGGCGGAGACCATTCGCGAGTTGGCCCGTACCCATCACATGTCTCTCGTCGATCGTATCGTCACCCGTCTCAAGAGCGTGCCGGAAGCAGGAGGAACGATGTTCGACAACACCATGATCTTTTATTTTCCCGACGGGGGCGAAACCCATCATTCCCATGGAACCGAGTATCCCTTTGTCGTTCTGGCCGGTGACAATACCCGCGTCGACTTACGCCGCCAATACATTCGCCTGCCCAACTATGGGCAAGCCGGTCACAGCACCCTCGGAAACTTTTACACCACTCTGCTCAATGCCTATGGCAACCCCATCCAGCACTATGGAGCCCTTGATACCGGCCTGACTAAATTCGGCCATGGTCAAACCGGCCCGATCAAACAGTTTTTGACTTAAAAGAGAATCGGGCGAGGCAGGATCAATCCATCATCTGGGGCGCAAACGACCTTGCGGCCCTCACCTTCTGTGAAGTTCCGATCGAGCTTCCAGAAGATTGAGCTTGGCTCTATCCCCGACCATCCATAGCAGTGATTCTTTATTTTAAAAATGAGCGATTAGCTCTGCCTCCATGAATTCCTTACCCTTGTTGCTAATCATTTTGATAGCGCCCCTGTTTCTTGGGGGTTGTGTGGATAAACCGATAGGCGGGTACGTACCTGCTTCCTCATTCAGCAAAAAAGGTTTCGCCAAAAACCGTGAGGAAGCGCTGGCTCATCGCGGCAAAGTTCTCAAGGTTTGGGGTTATGTGGATGGCGGCAACGTGTTTCCCTAGGACTGGGGTACTAACCAACCTGGAAAATGGAGGTTCAAACTAAAAGCCAAACCTTCGGACGAAGTGGGTCAGTCTTTTAGCATTCACATTCCCGTAGACGACAGACACGACGAACTGGTGGCTCTGTTCGAGGGCGCCGATTTCTCAGACAAACCAACGCGCGTCTTCGTGACAGGAAAACTATCTACCTTCGATGCGCCGATGAATTTTGTAAGGAAAACGGGCCTTATTATGGATGTGAATTCCTCAAAAGACGTTTTGCTTAAAGCGCCGGCCGAAATGAGATGAAGAGAATCCTTACTCTGATCGATGAGGATTGTTTTCCAGTCAGTCTTTCGTGATCTGCAGCAGTGGTTCGCCCCAGCCTCGAAAAACCTCTTTCTTCGCCGAGCTCTTGGCTTCAGAGATCCGGCTTCGCTGACGCACGATCTCAGCCCGTCCCGGATCGGTCTCTTTGGAGCAAACCCGTAGTATCAGACCGTGGGAGTCGTTTCCCTGGTACGCTTTGAGAAATACCGTTGAGCCTCCCACCTCCCAGATATAGTGGTCGGAGGGATAGCCAAGGATGTCCTCGACACGATGATGATCGGGCTTCTTCGTGGCAAGACCCGTGAAGTGGAAATACAAAGCTTCTCCAAGCTTGCGGAATATCGAGGGATCCTCTTGTACCACGATATCTTTGTCATAGGGAACGAAATCGTCCAAGCTTAACGGACTGACGTGCGTCAGGGGAGTCGTGAAGAAAAAAGTTTCATATCCTGCCGATTTTCCGTAGCTGACAGGCATAAAACCTTCCTGATCGATGATGATATGCCCGTCATCGCCTAGGCTGACCTTGGCTTTCGCCGCCAGCGAAATCTGACCATGCAGGCGGTTTGCATTTCCTGCATCGAAGGCAAGCTTGCCTTTCTGCAGTGTATAAAGGGAGGTGAGCCACTTGGCCGTGGCGACCGGATCACAAGCGGGCAACTCGCTTTCCTTACCGTTCTCCGCGTGTGTTTGAGAAGGCAAGGCCAACGAAATGGCAAAGACTACGACAAGAGGTCCGTAAGCGTGCATAAGTAGCAGGAGTTAGAGGAGATTACTGTGGGTGAGGTGGGCGAGAGCATCATGCTTCATTGGCGGAAATCAGTTTGTAAGTGACTCAGCATAATCCGCCGCCAAGGCATCCGTTCTTTGTTGGAGCCGTCTCAAAACCGAAGCATGCTTAGGGTCAGTGGCCAGGTTGGTGAGTTCGTCAGGGTCGTTCTTCAGATCATGAAGAAACTCATAAACAGGGTCTTGATCTAGGTAGCGGGCATACTTGAAGCGTTTTCCGCGAACGCCCTCCCATGACATTCGATAGCGTGGGTTAAAATGTTCGCAGAAGAAGTCTTCGCGCCACTCCGCAGGGGCGACTTTGCTTTCGATCAAGGGTTTGAGACTGATTCCTTGGTAGCTGGCCGGAATGCGGACTCCGCCCCAGTCCAAGAAAGTTGCCGGCAGATCAAGATTGAGAGCCATGGTGTCGATCGTGCGGCCTCGAAGGTTTTTGGGAAGGCGGGGATCGTAGATCACCAACGGCACCCGTAGGGATTGCTCGTGATGCGACCACTTTCCGGCAAAGCCGCGGTCGCCCAAGTAGAAGCCGTTATCCGCCGTGTAAACGATGATGGTGTTCTCCGCGAGTCCCTCTTGCTCCAGCGCCTTCAACACACGGTCCATTACATGATCGATACCGGTCAGCATCCGGAAATAGGCCCGCATGTTCTGTTGGTATTTTTCGGGCGTGTCCCATCGCCAGTGAAACCGCTCCCTATGGTTGGACTGCTTCAGGAATTCAGGGTGCGCCGCATAGATCGCGGGATCGGAAAGGCGCGGCGACGGGATTTCGATGTCGTCGTACTTTCCATTCATAGCTTTGGGCCAAGGAAAGTGTCCGATGCCGGGCCTCCGGTCGCGGTCTTCGGCATGGCCCGCGTTGAACCAGAGATTGAGACAGAAAGGTTCCTTCCGACCTTTTTGGGTTCTCAAGAACTTGATCCCGCGATCTCCGATCAGTTCAGTGGTGTGCCGTTTCGATCCATCGGGCATCTCCTTGAAGTAAGGGCTGCGGAAGATTTTCTCGTATTCAACAAAGTGGTCCGCGGGCTTGAATCCTTTCGGCATCTTGGCGTGCCACTTGCCAAACAGCGCGGTGCGGTATCCGGCGTCCCGCAAGCGATCGGTAAACAGCGCGGTGAGCGCCTCGGGCCTGACTCTGTCCGAACCATCCGGCTTGACTGAGGAGCGCGAGGTCAGGCCGGTCAGTATCGTGGTTCGGCTCGCCCAACAGGTCGACCGTGTGACGAAACTGTTTTTGAAGCGCACACCGTTGGCCGCGAGGCGGTCGATCGTCGGTGTCTCCACAATCGGATGCCCGGCGCAGCCCAAGGTGTCGTACCGTTGATCGTCTGCAAAAAAGAAAAGGATGTTCGGCTGTTTCGCCAGCACTAGTGTGGGGAATATGAACAGTCCAAAGAACTTCAAACACAGGCATCTGGTCACGCTCGCTTTGTTACTCGTATCAATTTCCATGGTGCGTCTTTTCATTGTCTCAATCATAGTTATTTAAACACTTTCACTGTCTTCGCCCGCTTCACCGGATACCATGCGTCGATCATCCCAACCATTTCTTTGACGAGCTCAGGGTGATCTCCAGCCAGATTGTGTCTTTCCTGCGGATCGTTGCGTAAATCAAAGAGTTGCGGGCGCTTTTCTGTCCGATTGTGTATATCAGGATATTTGAATACTTCGCCGTCGTAGGTGAGGAGCAATTTCCACTTGTCTTTTATGCACCAGCGGTAAAGGAGGCTTTTCTCGTGGTCTCGAAGATCCGCTATGTCATGGGCGAAAGTTTCGCCAAAGATGGCCTTACGCGAAATTTCGGCTTGCTCCTTCATATAGGGAAGCAGGTTGATGCCCGGCAGCTTTTTTTTCGGTTGGCGCGCGCCAGTAGCTGCGAGAATGGTGGGGAAAATATCGAGGCTTGTGGCCAGTTCTTTACGATCTTGCGCCTTGAGTTTACCAGGCCACGAAAAGATGATGGGCTGACGAACGCCGCCTTCGTAAGGCGACTGCTTGGAACGCGCAGTGAATCGCTTGTTTGTCGGGTTCTTATTATCCTGAGCTTCCGTCCATGTTTGCTTCATGGAATCCTTTTTACTAGAAGGCACGCGCATAGAACTGCCCTGCTTCTTAAAAAAGACACCGTGTGTGGAATCCTTGATTTTTCCCTTCTGCTTTCTGATCGAAGCTTCCTTCTCCTTGATCTCAGCGAAGTTCGCGTAGACCTTTGGGTCTACCGTGACGGTAAAACTCCCGGCGTTCTTGTCCACCTGAGAGATCACTCCCCCGAAATGACCGATTGAGTTCTTGGCAAAATCGACAGTCAGGTTCTTCAGTTGGATGTGTGAACTCGAGGTCAGCTTGAATAATCCCAGAACGCTTTCCTCAGGGTCTTTTTCAAGAATGAGCTTCGAACCGTTTCCATTGATCACAATGTTCGTAGCGCCTTCCGCTGCAAAGAGGTATTTGCCCTTGCTGAGCTCAATACCCACTCTCTTCTTTTTGGATTTCTTCTTCCCTTTAACAGGTTCCGCAATAGGCAATTGTTTCAGGTAAAAGGTTCTATTCTTGGGGAAAAGTAATTCTACAGCCTGTTTCTTCTTGGATAAATCCACTGCCTGTTGGAATTTACCGGCAATCTTTTTCCATCCATCGCTTGGAAGTATT
>JAYOMW010000058.1:9139-18196 GCA_038121045.1 Opitutia bacterium | reverse complement strand
TCCTTGGGCGTCTCCTTGAGGAAGGCGATAGCCTCCTTGCCGATCGCATCGGTGAAATAGTAGTCCGGGTCCTTCATGAATTCCTCGTCGATTAACTTCCGGTCCCGTCGCAAACCGAAGGGGGCGAAGAAACTGCTGGCTCCGCCGAGGATTCCGTAAAAGCGGTCGAATCCGCGCTGGTCGGGATAAACGGCGTTGGCCCCGTTGCTTTTGGTGTATTTCCCCGCCAAGTGCCACTTCCCCATCATTCCGGTTGCGTACCCGTTTGTCTGCAGAACCCCGGGCAGGGTCAGGCAGTTGGGGTGCAGGGTGCCGTTCTTCAAGGAGGTCCGGTGATAAACCCCGGTCAGCATGGAGGCCCGCGAGACCCAGCACATGTTCTCGCTGTAGAAATTGGTGAAGCGTACGCCGCCTTGGGCGAGGGAATCGAGGTGAGGGGTCAGGATTTCCCCCCCGAAGCACCCGAGGTCGGAGTAGCCCATGTCGTCGGACATAATCAAAAGAACGTTGGGCTTTTTTGCAAACAGGGATCCGAAGCCCGCAAGAAGACAAAGAATGTGGAGAAAAGTCTTGGAGGTCATGAACAAATCCCAATAGCAAAGACGAGTGCGGTCAAGCGATGAAGAAAAGAGCGGGGAGGGCAGAAACCCGTTCGTGGGCGCTTCGCCGGCTTCCTTAAGAAAGCTGAAACTCTCCGCGGGCGAGTTCTTGAGCGAAACCGGACTCCTCGAGGCGGGCTCGGGCATGGGCAACCTCTTCCTCGCTCAGGATCGCTTGAGGAACCCGGCAGGGACCGACCTCGAACCCGAGAAGGGGCCAGACGACTTGCTTGACGCATGAATGATAGGGTCCCGGTTCTTTGTCGATCAGGCGGATCAACCGCACGGCTTTGGTCATCCACGACTGAGCGTCCTTCATCTTTCCTTCGCCGTATGTTTTGATGATTTGGGCAAAGAGCGGAGCGGCAAAGCCATAGGTGCTGCCGACCGCGCCTATGGCACCGGTGGCCAAGGCACCGAGGATCATCTCGTCGGAACCGAAGAGGACGTCGAGCCGACCCCTTTCGAATTCGATACAGGTTGTCAGGTCGGCCAGAAAGAAGTCGCTGAACTTGATCCCGTGAAAGCGGGGAACCCGCTCGCATGCCTTTTGCATAAATTCGACTAGGTCGGGCGAAACTCCGCTCATGCGGGGGATGTGATAATAGTAGTAGGGCAGGTCGGGGGCGCAAGCGGAGACCCGGGCGATGAAGTCGACGAGCAAGTCGACGCTGGCCGGTTTGAAGTAGGTGGGGGGAAGGGTGGAGATCGCATCGGCCCCGATCTCGGCGGCATGGCGAGCCAGTTCGCATGCGGATTCGACCGAGTTATGTCCGACTTGGACCACTACGGGAAGCCTGCCCTTGGTTGCCGAGACGGAGGCTTGGGCAACCTGCCTGCGCTCTTCCACGCTCATGGACTCGCCCTCGCCGGTGCTTCCGCAAACGTAAAAACCGGAAACCCCGGACTTGATCATGTAGTCGATCATGGACGGAATCAGATCGAGGTTGACCGAGCCGTCCTCTCGGAAGGGGGTGTAGGTGGCGGCAATCAATCCGGTCATTTTCATGGCTTCTATTCGTAAGCATCGCTTGGTCCCGGATCAAGAAAGGAGTTCGACCCAAGGAGAAATGGAGAAGGCCGATCTGCCTTCCCTTGACGGGTGGGCAGGGCCGAGCTAGCCTTTTCATCCTTGATGAGAACCTCCGAATTAAAAGGCTACTTTTCGATTGAACCGGAAAACCAATGATCCGATTCGCCCTGCTTTTTCTCTTTCTGTCAACGAGCGTTTATCCGACGCCGCAACCGAACGTTCTTTTCATCGCGGTGGATGACATGAATGACTGGACCAGCACGTTGGGGGGGTATTCAGGGAAGGTCCATACCCCGAACCTCGAACGATTGGCCCGGATGGGCATGACCTTCACCAATGCCCATGCCGCATCCCCGGTTTGTTGCCCGAGTCGGACGGCCCTGATGTTGGGACTCCGTCCCTCGACCACCGGAATTTACAACAACGGTCAGTGGTGGCTTCCGCATTTGCCCGATGCGGTTTCCCTACCCATGCATTTCAAACGGCACGGCTACGAAACCATGGGAGCGGGCAAGATCTTCCATCATACCGCGGGGTTCAATCCGCCCGTCCAATGGGATGATTTTCAACGCCTGGTTTTTCAGGACGATCCCTGGTTCAGGGGTCATAGGCTCAACTACCCGTGGTCGACGCCCAAGAAGCATCCCGAGGGTTATCCCTTCAGCGGGTTGAGGGGAACGCCCCACGAAGGGGACTGGGGAGTGATCCCCGGCTTGGCCGAGGCCGAGTACGATGATTCGAAATCAGTCGATTATGCGGTGCGGGCCCTTGGCAAAAAACGCAACCAACCCTTCTTCTTGGCCTGCGGGATCTTTCGTCCCCATCTTCCTTGGTATGCCCCGAAAAAATACTTCGATCTTTACCCCGTGGAGGGGATCGAACTGCCTCGGGTTACCGAAGACGATTTGCAGGACGTTCCTCCCCAAGGCGTCAAGCTTTCCGCAGCCCGCAGGAACGAGTTTCTAAACATTAAGAAACAGGGGAAGTGGAAGGATGGGATCAGGGCCTACCTGGCGAGCATAAGTTTTGCCGACGCCCAGCTCGGACGCTTGCTCGATGCCTTGGAAAAGAGCATTCATGCAAACCATACCATTATCCTTTTCTGGTCCGATCATGGATGGCACTTGGGGGAAAAGAATCATTGGCACAAGAGCACGCTCTGGGAAGAAGCGACCCGGATTCCCTTTATGATTTCAGTCCCCGGGCTGACCAAGGGCGGGACCCGATGCAGTCGACCGGTCGATACCCTTTGCGTATACCCGACCTTGGTCGAACTCTGCGGACTCAAAAAGAGAAAAGGTCTTGATGGGACGAGCATCGTTCCTCTGCTCAAGAATCCCGATGTGAAATGGGGCCTTCCTGCGGTGACCGAGTACAAGCGCGGGCAATGCGCCGTGCGTTCCGATCGGTTCCGTTATATCCGTTACAGCGATGGAACGGAGGAACTGTACGATCATACCGAGGATCCCAATGAATGGACCAACCTGGCCGAAAAGAAGCCCTACCGAAAGATCATGGATGAGCTTGGCCGATCGATTCCCAAGAAATTCGCACCCGACGCCCCCTCCAAGGGAGCTTATCAATTTGATCACAAAACCTATGCCTGGACTCACAAGAAGACGGGCAAAATCACCCAAGGGGCAAAGAAATGAAACCTATTGCGAGTGCCTGCCTTCTGTTTTGCTTGTTCCTCGGAACGCTTCATGCCTCCGACGGCCGGCTCAACGTTCTGTTCATCGTCTCGGAGGACAACGGGCCGGAAATCGGATGCTACGGGGCTCCGGTCCGAACCCCGAACTTTGACAAGTTGGCCGGGGAGGGTACCCTCTTCCGGAACGCTTACGTTGCCCAAGCGGGGTGCTCCCAGTCGCGGGCCGCTTTTCTGACCGGGCTTTATCCCCACCAGAACGGACAGATCGGGCTGGCGACCTGGAAGTATGCCATGTTCTCCGAGAAGATCCCAAACGTCGTGAAGACCTTGGGCCAAGCCGGTTACCGCACGGGGAATATCGGAAAACTGCACGTCAATCCGGAGAAGGCTTTCCCGTTTGATTTCAAAGCCATTCCGAGCGCTAATTTCAGCCGCGAGGGCATGTCTGCCTATGCGGAAAATGCCAAGAAGTTCATCCGGTCATCCAAGAGACCCTTTTATTTGCAGGTCAATTATCCGGATGCTCACCGACCCTTCGTCAAGTCGGTGGACGGGTTGCCGGTCAAGCCATTGACCGGTCGGGACGTGGATGCCCTTCCTTTCATCGGAATCAATCACCCCGAGCTCCGTCAACAAAGCGCGGATTATTACAATTGTATGATGCGTCTTGATTCTTACGTGGGGGAGTTGCTTCGCGTCCTCAAGGAATCCGGCAAGGCAAAGAATACGGTGGTTGTCTATATCGGTGATCACGGAGCGGACGTCATGCGGGGCAAGCGTACCTCCTGCGAGGGTGGGGTGAGGATTCCCATGATCATCCGTTGGCCGGGAGGCAAGAGCGGGCAGGACAGGAAAGAATTGGTCAGTACGCTCGATCTCTTTCCCACCTTTTGCGAAATCGCCGGGGTCGAGACTCCCCGTTCGTTGGTCGGTCGTTCCCTCAAGTCCATCGTGGAGGGCAAAAGTCCGAAGTGGAGGGACTATCTTTTTACGGAGTTTCATTTGCATTCCAACCACAACCCCTGGCCCCAACGCACGGTCCGGGACGACCGTTACAAGTTGATCTTCAACCCGCTCGCCGGGGAAGTGAACCCGGGCTATGCCTTTACCATGGGCAAGAAGTTCTTCCAGACGCCGGAAGTCGAACTGCTGGCCGTGGCCCCACAGGAGGTCAGGGAGGCTTACCAGTTGATGAAGAAACCTCCCCGTTATGAATTGTACGACCTGCAGGCCGATCCCTACGAATTCAGGAATTTGGCGGATGATCCGGATCATGCCAAGACCCTCGACCGGCTCATCGGGGAACTCGAGAACTGGCAGGAGCAAACGGGGGATGCCCTGACGGATCCTGCCGTTGCCCGCCGGTTGTTCGATCTGATCATGGATGCGGGCACGGACAAGCGCAAAGCCTTGAATTATTCGTTCATGGCGAAGGAAACGAAATGATGTGTCATCGCATCTTGAGCCTATCCCTTTTCTTGTCAGTTGCCTTGTGGGGGACCGATCGGCCCAACATCTTGTTCATCGCCATCGACGACATGAACGACGGTATCACTCTTTTTGGAAAAGACAGGCCCTTCAAGACCCCGAACCTCGAAAAACTGGCCAAACGGGGAGTATTCTTTTCCCGGGCCTACTGCTCGTCCCCTGCCTGCAACCCATCGCGGGCATCCGTCCTTACGGGCAAGCGACCCCACTTAAGCGGAGTATATGGCAACAAGACGAACTGGAGAAAGGCCTGCCGGAAATTCGCTACCTTGCCTGAGTATTTTCGTAAGCACGGCTACCAGGCCGAGGGTTACGGCAAAGTATATCATCATCATGGAAACGGTGCGTTCAATGACCCCAAGGCTTGGGACAAGTTCCGCAAGATGGATGCTCAATTTATGCCCGAGGACAAGCTTAACGGGGCAAAAAGATACGGTTCGAGAAACACCGATTGGGGGCCTTGGCCGAAGGATGAACAGGAGACTGAAACGATTGATTTCAAATCGGTGAGTTATGCCGAGGAGGCACTGGCCCGCAAACAAGACAAGCCCTTCTTTTTGGCCTGCGGAATCTTCAAGCCTCATTCCCCCTTTTTTGCTCCGCCCAAGTATCATGCCCTCTATGACGGGGGTGTCGACATGCCCGTTCTCAAGAAGGACGATTGGGAAGATTTGCCTGCGGGAGCAAGCAAGCTGATGAATGCAAAGAAATGGTTTTGGACGGGGATGGAGAGCCTCGAAAGCAAGCAACCGGGTTCCTACCGGAAATTCGTCCAAGCCTACGCCGCGTGCTGCACCTTCGCCGATGCCTCGGTCGGACGGCTGATCGAGGCCTTGGACCGGAGCGGGCAGGCGGGAAACACGATCATCGTGGTGTGGTCGGATCATGGGTTTCATCTCGGCGAGAAGGAGCATATCGAGAAGTTCGCTCTTTGGGAAAAGGCCAACCACGTGCCTTTGATCATTGTCGATCCGAGAAAGCCGAGGAGCACGGGCAAGGTGTGCTCCAGTCCGGTTGATCTGACCTGCCTCTATCCGACCTTGCTGGACTTATGCGGTTTGCCCGCCAACCCCGCCAATGACGGACTGAGCGTCGCCCGGCAAGTGAGCGATCCGGACCGGGCAATCGGAACACCGGCCCTCATGACCTACGGGTTCGGCAACCATGCGGTCCGGACGCAGCGCTGGCGCTTTATTCGTTATGCGGATGGAACGGAAGAGCTTTACGATCACGAGAACGACCCCAACGAATGGAACAACTTGGCGGGTGAAAAACAATACAAGAAGATCCTTGAAGAGCATGCCGAATGGCTTCCTCAAACAAATGCCAAGCCTTTCGAGAACCTAAGGTAATGGACCGGAGGCTCGAAAAAGGTTCCGCTTTGTGGATTGATGTTTTTTCGTGACCCTCAGGTCCATTCCCTTTTCAATGATTCCTTCGTCCTTTAACCCACAACCCGATCCATGAAACCGATTTCCTTTCTGTTCTTCCTGAGTGCCTTACTTTTCCTCTTTCTTCAAGCCAACGCCCGTAAGCCGAACTTCGTTTACGTCATGGTCGACGATGCGGGGTATGGGGATTTTTCCTGCTTCGGGCAAAAAAAGTTCCAGACCCCGAGCGTGGACCGCATGGCCAAGGAGGGCATGAAGTTGACCGACTTCTATGCGTCGAGCACGGTGTGCGCGCCCTCCCGGTGCAGCCTCATGACGGGCATGCATACCGGACACGCTTTGGTGAGGGGAAACAAGGAAATTCAACCGGAAGGGCAGAGCCCCTTGGCCGACGGTGCCCAAACCATACCCGAAGTTCTCAAAAAAGCGGGTTATGTTTCGGGGATGTTCGGAAAATGGGGCTTGGGGGCCCCGGGCTCGGAAGGGGATCCGATGAACCAGGGCTTCGATCGTTTCTACGGATTGAATTGCCAGCGGCAGTCCCACAACTTCTACCCCACTCACCTTTGGAGCGACCGCAAGAAGGTGCAACTCGACCGCAAGCATTACTCTCATACCTTGATTGCCGACGAGTGCCTCAAGTTCATCCGTGCGAACAAGGACAAGCCCTTCTTTTGTTACGTTCCCTTTACCATCCCTCATGCCGCCATGCAGGCTCCCGAGGAGCGGGTCGCTCCCTGGCGCAAGAAATTTCCCGAGTTCGAAGAGGTCACCGGAAGATACGGCGGGTCGGTCATCAAGAATCCCGTGGCCGCCTTCGCCGCCATGATGACCCTGATGGACGAGGACGTGGGGCGGATCCTCGACTTGCTCGAGGAATTGGAAATCGAGGACGATACTTTGGTCATTTTTACCTCGGACAACGGCCCCCACAAGGAGGGTGGGCATAAGCCGGACTTCTTTGACAGCAACGGCCCGCTCAAGGGCTACAAGCGGGATCTGTACGAGGGGGGGATCCGGGTGGCGACCACTGCCTGGTGGCCGGGCAAGATCAAGCCGGGTTCGAGCAGCGCTCACGTGGCGGCGGGGTGGGATCTTTTGCCCACCCTGTGCGAACTGGCCGGGATGGATAAACCCAAGGGAATCGACGGCGTATCCTTCGCCCCGACCTTGCTCGGCCAACCCAAGAAACAGGAAAAGAGGGAGTATCTTTATTGGGAGTTTCACGAGCGGGGAGGCAAGCAGGCCGTCCGCATGGGCAAATGGAAGGGCATCCGCCTGAACGTCCGGAAGAACAAGGATGCCCCGATCGAGTTGTACGACTTGTCCAAGGACATCGGGGAGGAAAAGAACCTCGCCGACAAGCGTCCCGACCTGGTCAAGAAGATGTCTCAGGCGATGGCCGATTCCCATACCGCCAACCCGAACTTCCGCTTTCTTCCGGGGGAATGAAAATTGTAAAGACTCGATTCTTTTGGCTCCTGCTGGGCCTTTTCTTCGGGTCTTTTTCAATCGGGGCCGAGCAGCCCAAGAACGTCATTCTCTTCTTGGTCGATGATTTGGGGTGGATGGATCTTTCCTGCCAAGGAAGCAAGTTTTACAAAACACCGAACATAGACAGGCTTGCCTCTACGGGGGTACGTTTCACGGATGCCTATTCAGCTTGCGTGGTCTGTTCGCCCACCCGGGCCGCCCTGCTGACCGGCAAGTACCCGGCACGCTTGATGCTGACCCAATGGTTGCCCGACGGACGATGGAACCCCAAGGGTCACAAGATGAGGACCGGTCGTTTTCTGCGTTCTCTTCCTTTGGAAGAAAGAACCTTGGCGGAGAATTTGCGGGAGGAAGGATACGCGACTTTTCATGCCGGCAAATGGCACCTTGGCGGGGCTCCTTTCTCCCTGCCCGAACACCACGGGTTCGACCATAACCTGGGCGGGGACGATCACGGGGCTCCCGGGAGCTTTTTTCATCCTTTCAAGGGAACCTGGGGCATCCCCACGACCAAACTGAGGGCAAGCAAGCAGGCCTTTGCCGGCGGCGCGAAGGGCGATTACCTGACCGACGTCTTGGCCGAGGAAACGGTCAAACTGATCAAGGAGAATGGAAAGAAGAAACCCTTCTTTCTCTATTTCCCTTTTTACGCCGTGCACACTCCTCTGCAGGGCAAGAAGGAAAAGATCGAGCGCTACAAGCAGGTTCCCAAGGAGAAACGCCAAGGCAATCCCGTTTACGCCGCCATGGTCGAGAGTGTGGATGATGCGGTGGGCAAGGTCATGGGCGCGGTACGCGAACTTGGCATGGAAAAGGATACCTTGGTTCTCTTCACCTCGGACAACGGAGGCTTTGCCCGGGCGACCGACCATGCCCCTCTGCGGGCCAACAAGGGCTCGCCCTACGAGGGCGGGATTCGCGTCCCTCTCATTATCACCGGAGCCGGAGTGGAAAGGAAAGGGGCGACCTGCGAGGTGCCGGCCACCAGCAGTGATCTTTATCCGACCATTCTGGAGATGGTGGGCTTGCCCATGTTGCCTCATCAGCATTTGGATGGCCGAAGCCTGGCTGGTGCCCTGAAAGGGAAGGGCGTCCTTGAGGAAAAGCCGATCTTTTGGCATTACCCGCATTATAATCAGCATCCCCAGAGCGCTCCTCATTCCGTGATCCGGAGCGGTTCCTGGAAATTGATGGAGTTTTTGGAGACCGGGGAAATCGAACTGTACGACCTCGCCGAGGACCTGAGCGAGAGCAAGGATCTTTCCCAAGCCAAACCCGAAATTACCAAGCAATTGCTTGCCCGTCTCCATGCCTGGAAGAAAGAGGTCCGGGCCGAGCCCATGCTTCCCAACCCCCTTGTCCAAGAAAGCAAAGTAAAGAACTGAACCTTCACGATCCAAC
>JAYOMW010000058.1:0-9039 GCA_038121045.1 Opitutia bacterium | reverse complement strand
CGCTTTCCCTCTCCGTCCTGCAAGCGAAGACCGTATTCAAGGCGGGTGAGGATGGGTACCCGATTTACAGGATTCCCGCCGTGGTCAAAGCGGCCAATGGGAATCTGCTCGCTTTTTGCGAGGCTCGGCAAGGAGGAGATGAAAGCGAGATCGATTTGGTTCTCAAGCGGTCCGAGGATGGAGGCAAATCCTGGGGTGCTCTCCGGGTCGTTCAGGAAAGTTCCGATTTCGTAAAGATTCTCGGTGGACGGAACAAGGATATCACGATCGGCAACCCGGCTCCGGTGGTCGACTTGCTCGATCCCGATCATCCGGGAAGAATCTGGTTGCCTTTTACCTTGGAGAACGACCGGGTCTTCGTTGTTTCGAGCGATGATCACGGAGTCACTTGGTCGGACCGGCGCGAAATCACCAAGAGCGTGAAGAAGAAGGACTGGGGTTGGTACGCGACCGGTCCGGTTCATTCCATCCAGCTCCAACGAGGCAAGCACCGGGGTCGCTTGGTCATTCCCTGCGATCACCGGGTCGGCAAGTTTGATTGGGCGGATCACGGACCCCTCGGAGCCCATGCCGTGATCAGCGACGATCATGGCAAGACCTGGAAACTCGGGGCAGTGGACGATAGCTATGACGATGGCTTGAATGCCAACGAGACCACGGTGGTCGAACTGGAGGACGGAACCCTTTACTTCAATACCCGAGACCAGAATGGCGAGGCGAAAGGAACCCGGGGCGTGGCCCTGAGCAAGGACGGAGGGGAAAGCTTTCAATCGGGCAGTCCGGAGTGGAAGGGTTTCCGTCCCGTTGCGGGGGTGCTCGATCCTCCCGTCGTTCAATGCGCCGTCCTAAGCGCCGGCAAGGGATTGATCGTTTTTTCCGGCCCCGATGAGAACGGGCCGACGGGGAAGGGCAGGAGCGACTTGAGGCTGCGTTATTCCACCGATCAGGCCAAGAGCTGGAAGGACGGACCTTTGATCCACGTTGGCCCGACCGCCTACAGCGACCTAGTCATGGTGAACGAACGAACTCTCGGGGTTCTCTTTGAAGCCGGGGACAAGGGACAGAAAAACAGTTACCAACGAATTGAGTTCAAGACCCTTCCGGTCAAGGAGATCATCGGATCGAAATGAACCGGGTCTTCCCTCTCTTTCTCACCGCCCTGCTTTGCCTTTGCAAAGTGGCGACGGGGGCCGGTCCGATTATGTGGGAAAAAGGGCCGTCGATCCCGGATGCACATGGGTTTGCCAGTCCGTTCGCGGGGGTTTCGTCGGGCACTCTCGTGGTGGCAGGCGGAGCGAATTTCCCGGAGTCTTATCCATGGGAGGGTGGAAAGAAAGTTTGGCACGACCGGATCTTCCTTCTGCCCGAAGGGGCCGGGGAATGGACGGTTTCCAACGCTAGGTTGCCCAAGGCCTTGGCCTATGGGGTGTCGGTCAGCCTGCCCGATCAAAATAATTCCATCGTCATGCTGGGTGGGAGTGATGGGCAAAACAAGCCTGTGGCGGACGTCACGATGCTTACGCTCAAGCTCGTGGAGGCCCGAACGGATGTCCTTCTGCAACCCCTACCTTCCTTGCCCCTCGCTCTCGCCGAATCAAGCGGGTTGGCCATAGGCAATACGATATACCTATTCTCCGGAAAATCGACCGGGGGAACGGTCCGCAAGGCATTTCGGTTGGATTTCGGACGTTCTCCACTCAAGTGGGAGGAGCTGCCCTGGCCCGAAGGAGCCCGGGGAAGGATGCACTCGGTGGCCGGTTCGCATGAGGGAAAGCTTTATCTTTTCGGGGGTAGGGATTATCAATCGGAGTCGGAAATCGAACATCCCGAGGACCGCTTGGAGTCGGAAAAACTCGATTTTCTTCGTGACTGTTACCGCTTTGATCCGGATGCGGACAAGTGGACCCGGATTGCAGATCTTCCGCAAGGTTCCTCGGCCGCTCCCTACCGGGCAATCCCATCCGGGAGTTCGCACTTGTTGATACTCGGAGGGGTGACGGCGCCTTACGTCGAGGAGCAGTTGAAAGCCCGCCCGGAAATCAACGGCCAAGGGCATGACCACCCCGGTTTCCCCCGGACGGTCCTTGCTTATCACGTCATTACGGACACTTGGGCAGAGGCCGGCGCGCTCCCTCCTGAGATGGAGGTTCCCGTAACGGTTCCGGTCGTGTTTATGCCAAGCGGAGAGTTCGTCGTTGCTTCGGGCGAGAAACAGCCCGGTGTCCGCACCACCCAGGTTTTTTCGGGAACGATCGCCCGCTCGGCCTCCTCCTTCGGTTTGATCAACTGGTTGGTGGTCGGTCTCTACCTTCTCTTGATGGTGTCCATCGGATATTTTTTCATGAAGAGGGAGGCCGCTTCCTCGACCGACGCCTATTTCCGGGGAGGCAAACGAATTCCCTGGTGGGTGGCCGGCCTGTCGATCTTCGCAACCATGCTCTCGGCGATTACCTTCATGGCCATTCCCGCCAAGGCCTACGCCGGCAATATGAATTCCTGGATAGGAATGTGGCCGATGGTACTTATCATTCCCCTGGTCGTCTATTGTTACCTGCCTTTCTTCCGCAAGCTCAACGTGACTTCCGCTTATGAATTTCTCGAGCAACGGTTCAACTTGGCCTCCCGGTTGATTGCGAGCGCCTTGTTCATGCTCTTTCACGTCGGTCGGGTCGCGATCGTTCTTTACCTGCCTGCCTTGGCTTTGTCCAGCGTGACGGATATTGATATCTACCTGGCGATTCTTTCCATTGGGATTCTTTGCATCGCGTATACCGTAATGGGCGGATTGGAGGCGGTGGTCTGGACGGATGCGATCCAGGCAATCGTATTGCTCGGGGGAGCCCTGCTTTGCATCCTCGTGATCGTTTTCCAAATGGAGGGCGGATTGGGTGAGATCATCGAGGTCACTCAATCCGATGCCAAGCTTCTGACCGCGGACTGGGGAACCTTGGATTTCGGTTCCTCCACCAATTCGGCGTGGGTCATTTTGCTGGGCTTCGCCTTTGCTTCCCTGCCTTCCTACACCGCCGGTCAGGACGTCGTGCAGCGCTACGTCTCCACCCCCACGGAAAAAGAAGCGGCCCGGTCCCTCTGGCTGAACATGCCCATGACCATTCTCGGTTCCCTCCTTTTCTTCAGCTTGGGCGTTGCCCTTTACGCCTTCTACCAAACCCAACCTTCCTTGCTTGACCCGGCCATGGAGCGAAACGATGGCATCCTGCCGTTCTTCATTCTTCAAAACCTGCCCGTGGGGGTTGCCGGGTTGATCGTGGCAGGAATTTTCGCCGCCGCCCAATCGACTATTTCCAGTTCGCTCAATTCGGTTGCCACCGCTTACGTGACCGATTTTTACGGGCGCGTTCTCAAACCCGACTCTTCGGACAAACGAAGACTGAAGGTTGCCCAAGGCGTGGTTTTGATTCTTGGAGTCGTTGGAATCTCAGTGGCCGCCCTCATCGCCTATACGGGCATGAAATCGGCCTTTGATTCTTACAATACCTTCATCGGGATGGCGCTCGGCCCGGTGGGAGGAATCTTTTTTCTGGGTGTGTTCACCAAGCGCCCGGGCGGTCACAGTGCCCTGATCGGAGGCCTGGTCGGGTTCCTCGCCGTGCTGACGATCCACTTCGCCCGGTCGTCCGGTTCCATCGATCTGTGGCCCGTGCTCAACGGGTTGATCAGTTTTTGCGTGACGGTGTTGGTGGGGTGGTTGGTCGGCGTTTTTGTCAAGCCGGCCCATTGAAGAGAAATCCGTTCATGACGTTTTTTTGACGTTCCTTTTACTGTGGTCTGACGACGCATCGGGTTCTTTGTGGTTTACTATGGTTTCTCTGAAATCAGTAACCATTCAAACGAAACGTCATGAAAAAACATTCCCTCTTCCTCCTCACCATGTTGCTCGCCTTCGCGGGTGGACAACCCGGATTCGCCAAAAAGAAAAAGGCCCCCGTTCTTCCTGAAGTCAAACTGAAGGTCGAGCTCGACCGTACGGTTTTGCCTGCCGGAAAAGCGGAACGCGCGGTTCTTAAAATCAGCTTGGACCCTGAACAAGCGGTCCGCGAGGAAGCCAACCGTCCACCCGTCAACCTGGCCATCGTCCTGGATCGCTCGGGTTCGATGAGAGGCGAGAAAATCGTTCAGGCCAAGGAGGCGGCCATTCAAGCGATCCGCCGCATGGGAGCCAAGGACAGGATTTCAATCGTCGCTTATTCTTCTCATGCCGAAACCATTGCTTCGGCCCAGTCCGCCAAGAATGCGGATAAACTGGTCGACCTTGTCCGCCAACTCCAAGCCGGAGGCGGAACGGCTCTCTATGCCGGAGTGAACCAAGGAGCTGCCGAAGTCCGCAAGAACCTCGACGGAGAGTATTTCAACCGGATCATCCTTCTTTCCGACGGTCTTGCCAACGAAGGACCATCTTCTCCCGCGGATTTGATCCGTCTTGGACGGGCTCTCGTGAAGGAAGACATCTCAGTCAGTACGGTCGGGCTCGGCGCCGGCTATAACGAAGACCTGATGACCGGATTGGCCAAAGAGGGACAGGGCAACCTCTACTTTGCCGAGACGAGCAAGGAATTGCCCGGGATTTTCGATGCCGAGATCGGGGATGCCCTGAACGTCGTGGCCCGGCATGCCACTTTGCGCATTGAGCTTGAAGCAGGGGTCCGTCCCATTCGCCTGATTGGTCGACAAGGATCGATTCTCAAAAATCAGGTGGAAATCGAGATCAATCAACTCTATGGCGGGCAGGAAAAATTCGCCCTCCTCGAAGTGGAAGTGCCTGCGGGCCAAGCCAAGGAGAAAAAGAACTTGGCCCGGATCGTCGCCAAGTTCAAGGCCGCGGAAAATGGAGCGGTCGTATCCCGCAAAGCGAGCGTAAGCTGCGCTTTCAGCGAAAAGGAAAAGGAAGTGACTGCCTCCATCAACGAGAAGGTGGTCGTGGCTTACGTGGACAATGAAGTCGCCCAAGCCAAGGACGAAGCCATTGCCTTGGCCGACGAAGGCCGGCATGAGGATGCCGTTCAAAAGCTCAAAAAGCTGTGTCTGAGCATTGATTCTCAAAACGCGACTTGGGGGAGTTCCTCCGTAAATGCCAAAAACCGGCAGTTTCTCAGCGAACTTGAAGAGCTCCAGAGAGACAACGGACTGACGAACAAGAACCGCAAGGCCTGGCGTTCTTCCAACTACCAGATCCAGTCTCAACAAAAAGCGCTTCCTTACTACCCGTCGAAGTAACCCGACCTGCGACTTGCCTTGTCGGGAATTCTGGAGCACAATCAACCCATCATGCGAACGAACCGGTTTGTCCTTTGGTTGGGATTGCTCGTCGTAGCGACCTTGTCGGTCGGCGCCTTGTCTTTTCTCCTGCTCCGGAGAGAAGGGGACAAGATGCGCGACAACGCCGAGCAGTCCCGCCTGATGGCAGACGAAGCGACGAGCCGGGCCATGCTCTATCACGAAATGGCCCGGCAATCGAGGGCCATGGCCGAGTATGCCGAGCAAGCGGCCGAGGATTCTCTGGCCATCCGGGCCCGTACGGTGGCCGACAACATGGACTTGACCATGGCCGATATCAAGGAAGGACTGATGAGCGGATTGCGGGCCTTGCCCGAAACAAACCGGACGGAAGGCCTGAGCTCCTGGACAAGCTCGAACAATTGGGTGGACCAATGCTTTGTCTGGGGGGCCGAGGAAGGCCTCTTCTTTCCCGTGGGCAAAAAACCTGCCGGTCTTGCCCCGCTTCAGGAGCAGGAGGATTGGCAACGGGAGTGGTTGGCCCGCAACCCGACCTTTTGGTTTCAGTCGGATAACGAAACCCCACAGGCCAAGGATCAAAGCAACCTGTCCGGTAGCGACGGATCGTCGGATGGCCCCCCTTCGCCTTCGGTGCAGACCGAGTTGCCTCAAAGGGTTTCGCAAAGCCAAACTTTGGAACAGCAGCAAGCTCTCGAGGTCCTGAAATCCCAACAGATGAATTCGTCGGCCTTGCTTTCGAATATTCTCAAGAACAGGCAATCAAAAGGGAAATTGGAAGAGCTTGAGGAAACCCAAAAAGCCGAAAAAAAGAATTATGGCCAAGCCCAATCCTTTCTCAGCCAAAACTTGCAGGTCCCTCAGCAAAGTTCCCTCGCCTGGGCTTCCAAAGACAATTACGCCTCCAACAAGTTGAACAGGAAGCAGCTTCGTCAAGAAACCCGAAACGAGGCTTATTTTGTCCCTCAAGAGGTGGAGGAGGGACAACCCAACCGGGATTCCCAAGCCACGGAGTTTATGCCCCGGGAAGGTTGGGAATACGTTCGCTCGCAAGAAGAGAGCGCCTGGTTTGGCTGGAGGCAGGAAAGCCCCGTTCGAATGCATGGCGTGCAATTGGAAAGCAAGGAAGTCTTGCGAAGCCTTCGGAGCGCGTTCCCGAAAAACCTCGTCGAAGGAGAATCCTTTGCCTTGAAAGACGACTCGGGCTCGGTCGTAAGCCGGGCGGGTCAGCCTCCCGCCCAATCGGATAGGATCGCCCAAGTAAACGTGCCCGTTGGCGGGGAGCTTCCGGGGTGGGAACTGGATGCCTATCGGGTCTTGCCCGCCCAAGTGGTTCTTCCCCCGACCGAATTGCCGGACGAAGGGCTGGTGAACAAGAGTTTTTCATTGGGTTCTTCCGTCGAAGGGGAGTGGGGAGGATACCTTGTCTTCAGTTCGGTCCTTGCTTTGATTCTAGTGGCCGCCTTGCTGCTTGGCGGATCCGTTCTCTTGATTCAAGTGCGGCGCAATAGTTTGGAAGCCGTCCGCAAGACCACCTTCGTCTCCAACGTCTCACACGAATTGAAGACTCCGCTCACCACCATCCGGATGTACGGGGAGATGCTGGGTGACGGGATCGTCAAGGACGAGACCAAGAAAAAGGGTTACTTGGAGACCATCATTTCCGAAAGCCAACGCCTGACACGGTTGGTCAACAACGTTCTGGATTTCGGAAGGCTGGAACGGGGTGAGAAAACCTACAACCGTGAAGAAATCGTTCTGGGTTCCGCAGTGGAAAATATTTTGGAAACCCAGCGTCCCCGCTTGGAATCGGCAGGTTTGGAACTCGAATGGGTGGACGACTCGCAAGCAGCCGCGGCCAAGCTGGATCCGGATGCCCTCGAGCAAGTGCTCCTCAACCTGCTGGACAACCTGGTCAAATACGCGGCCGATGGAAAGTATGCCGGCGTGCGTCTGAAAAAAGAGGCGGAGACTGTTTCTATCGAGGTTTCCGACTTGGGTCCGGGTATTCCCTCCGAGCAGAGGGAACGAATTTTCGAGACCTTTCACCGGGTGGACGATTCCCTGACTTCCAACAAGCCGGGTTGTGGGATCGGGTTGGGGATCGCCAAGAAATTGGTCGAGGACATGGAGGGTCAAATCACTTGCGAAGCCAACAAGCCCAGGGGGGCCAGGTTTCGAATCGTATTTCCACAATCAAGCTAAGATGAAAAAGAAAATACTCGTGGCGGAGGACGACTCCAATATACGGTCCGGTTTGCTGGACGCCCTGGAGGCGGATGGGCATGAAGCGGAGGGATTTCCCGATGGCGCTTCCGCCATCGCCGCCTTTCGGCAGGACAAATGGGATCTTCTTCTGCTCGATATCATGATGCCCGAGAAGAGCGGGTACGAGGTGGTCCGGGAAGTCCGGGCGACCGGCTCGGAAGTGCCCATCCTGATGCTTACGGCCAAGAGCGAGGAAATCGACAAGGTGCTCGGTTTCGAAATGGGCACCGACGATTATGTGACCAAGCCTTTTTCCGTTCGTGAGCTTCTCGCCCGGATCAAGGCCTTGTTGCGCAGGTCAGGCAAGGCCGGCGCTACCGACAAAGCCGGTGAACCGCCGGCCAACTTTTCGATTGGTCCGGTGGAAGTGGACGCCCGCAGGTATGAGATGAAGGCCCACGGACAAACGCATTCCCTGACCCCCCGCGAATTGAAATTGCTTTCCCTCTTCCGGGAGCGGCCCGGGGAAGCTCTGTCCCGCGATTACCTGCTCGATCAGGCATGGGGGATCGATTACCTCGGCACCACCCGTACGCTTGACCAGCACGTTGCCCAGTTGAGAAAAAAAGTGGAGTCCGATCCTTCCGACCCTCGGTTTCTCATCACCGTTCACGGCGTGGGCTACCGCTGGGCCGACGAGGATTAGCGGATCAGTTCCCTGAGATCCTTCAAGTGGCGGGGGATGGCCGTGAAGGGATCCTCCTTGGCCTCGTACTCAAGGACGACGTATCCACGGTACCTCGCCTTCTTGAGAATCCCGATCAGGCGACTCATGTCGGCGGGCACCTTCTTGCCCTCCTTGTCCCGGAGTTCGACCTTGAGCTGCACGGTCGCGGCATAGGGAGCGGTCCGCTCGAAGGCCTCGTATCCATCCTTGTCGATGAAATTTCCGGAGTCCAGGTTGACTGCGAACCAAGGGGAGTCGACCCGTTTCACGATCGCTTCCAGACGGCGGGAATCCATCAGGAAATCATGGTTTTCCAAGGCCAGAATGATGCCCTTTTCGCCCGCCCGTTTGCAGGCTTGGTTCAGGTTGCGCACCGCGTTGTCGATGGCTTCCTTCTCGGAAACTCCCTTGGGGGCCTTGCCGGCGAAGACCCGGATGATGGGGCATCCGATGGCCGCGTAGTGGTCGACCCAAAGGTCGACGTGGTCATGCCACTTCTTGAGTTCGGGACCGTCGGGGAGGGTGAAGACGTTGCGTATCGCGCCACTGCTGACGTCGAGCCCGTGCAAGTGAGCTTTCCTCTTCATTTGAGCGAGGTACCCGGGGGTGATCTTCTCGGGAAAGAAATAGGAAGTGGGTTCAAAACCATCGAGGTCCTGGGTGGCGCACCAGTCGATGAAGCCCATCATGTCCATGGCCCCGGGGGTTCCGGGTTTGGCGGTGAGTTGCTTGCGGAAGGAATAGGCGGCCAAGCTGAGTTTCAGCCTTGGGTCGCCCGAGCGCTGGATTGGGCCGATTGCGGAGGAGGACAAAGGAACGAGAGCTCCGGCCCAAGCGATTTCCCGGCAAAA
>JAYOMW010000057.1:8544-18527 GCA_038121045.1 Opitutia bacterium | reverse complement strand
CGAATTATACGTGACAAAATAAAGCTTACGGCGAACCTGGCTTCGGCAACGCTTCTCAAAACAGGCGAAGAAGACAAGACCAGAATGATTGGGGTCATCGACCTGCCCTCCTTCTATGGGTCCTCTGGAAATGGACCCAAAGCCACGGACGATGTGGAAGAACTGATCAAGGCCCTGAAAAACCTCAAGGCCGAAGGGTTGATTTTGGATTTACGCAGAAACGGCGGTGGTTATTTAAGCGAGGCGGTCAATCTTGCCGGCCTTTTTATTTCCCGAGGCCCTGTTGTTCAGGTCAAGAGTACCGATGGCAAGATTCGCAAAAAATTTGATTTCAATCCCAAGCTCGCTTGGGACGGGCCTTTGATAATTTTAGTTTCCAGGTACAGTGCTTCTGCCTCGGAGATTGTAGCGGGCGCTCTTAAAAATCACAAAAGAGCGATCATAGTGGGTGACGAAACAACACACGGGAAAGGAACGGTACAATCACTGATCCCGATGAAACTCCCCCTGAATTTTGCCGCCGTCTCCAATAAGAGAAGCGCAGCCAAAATCACCATCCAAAAATATTATTTACCATCTGGCGACAGCACCCAGATAGGGGGTGTCAAAAGCGACATTTCCATAGATACGATTAATACGTTTCTCCCCATAGGCGAATCCGACTTGGATAATGCCCTTGAATGGGATCGCATACCTGCGGTCAACTTTCGTCGACCGGACGATGAGTTTCTGTACGCACTTGAAGATGTAGAGAGACTCAGGGCGCTTAGCGAGAAACGCCAAGATACTTTATCGGAATTCAAGTACCTCAAAGAGAACATTTCTTGGTTTAAAAAGAAAAGGGATACCAAGACCTTGTCCCTCAACTTGGCGACTCGCCTTTCCCAAAAAAAAACCGACCAAGAAGTATCGCAAGGGCTTTCCAAGACTTATGATTCGTTGGCTGAGAAGTCATTCCCTTTTTCGGAGGTAAACCTTCAGATTGTTAAGGACCAAACCCTCAAATCTCAACAAGCCCGCGGTGAATCCCCTGAGTCAGTTGGGGAAAAAGTTACTGCACGGTCATTTGAAAAACCTAAAGAATTGGATATCCGTTTGCACGAGAGCGTTCGTATCATGCTTGACTGGATTGACTTATTGGGCGAAGGGCAAATATCCCATAAAACCTCACCTCCCTTGTGAGTGAAGAGACCCGAGCAGGGGGATCTTCGTCTAGGTTTTGATTGCGATCGAAAACCGCTTGTAATGAGACAGGTCTTTTAAGATTTCGACATCTTTGAACTCGAGGGACAACGCTTCCTTTATTTGTTCCGCATGGGATACCCCGAATTCAAGAGCAAGCATTCCTCCCGAAGCAAGTATCTTGGCGCTGATACCTATGATTTTTCTTAATTCCGAAAACCCTTTTTCTTCAGCGACCAAGGCTGCTTTCGGGTCATATTCCTTTACCTCGGTTTCGGCTGATTTCCATTCACCCGCGTTTAAGTAAGGGGGGTTTGAAACGACAAGCCCGACCATCTCTTCCTCGACTTTTTGAATATTCCAATCAAGTTGTCTTAATTGTGTCCTGCTCAGCAAATTCAAAGCCTTGAGGTTCTCGCCTGCAAGAGAAAGAGCCTTTTGGCTGTAATCGATTCCGATTCCCGAAGAAGACGGCAACGAGAAACACAGAGCCGCCAAGATAGCTCCGGACCCAGTTCCCATATCCAAAATGATTCCGTCGTAGGATGGATCGATCCTTTGCAGAATGTGCTCTACCAAAGTTTCCGTCTCCGGTCGGGGGATTAACGCCCGTTTGTCGCATTTAATGTTAAGCCCGGCAAAATTTACGTTTCCAAGAATATGTTGAAGAGGTTCTCTTTTCCCTCTCCTGACAACAAAAGATCTGATTTCCTCAAGCTCTTTTTCCCTAATTATTTCATCCGGATAGAGATAAAGCTCCATTCTCTTTTTCTGAAGAATAGACGAAACAATCCATTCCGAATCACATTTGGGACTAGCCACCCCCTTGGCACGCAGAAATTCACTGGATTTGTTAAGAACTTCCAGGCAGGTGAGAAATTCACCCTTCTTCGTCATGGCTCAAATTTTCCAAACGGAGTTTGAAGTCTTGTTCGTAAAGTGCATTGAAAAGGTGATCGAGATCTCCCATCAGGGATTCGTTTAAAGCATGAGAGGTATAATTTATGCGATGATCGGTAATCCTGCTTTGCGGAAAATTATAGGTTCGGATTCTTTCGCTTCTGTCTCCCGTGCCAACCTGCTCTTTTCGGTCCTGAGCGTATTTTGCTTGTTCTTCCGCCTGCTTGATTTTGAAGAGCCTGGAACGAAGGACGGTCATAGCCTTGTTTTTATTCTTAAGTTGAGATCGTTCGTCCGCGCAATACACGGTCAACCCGGAAGGCTTGTGAAGGATTTGTACGGCAGAGTCGGTGGTGTTGACACCCTGCCCTCCGGGTCCACTGGCCCTGCAAACACTAATTTCAAGATCGCTTTGATCGATGTGTATTTCCACTTCCCTTGCCTCGGGCAAGACGGCCACCGTTGCGGTGGAAGTGTGAATTCTCCCACTGGCTTCGGTTACGGGCACCCTTTGCACTCGATGAACTCCGCTCTCAAATTTGAATTTTGACCAGGCATCTTCGCCCTTGATCATAAAAACGACTTCCTTAAACCCACCCGATTCGGAATGGCTCTGGCTCAGGCATTCGAGAGACCAATTCATGTTTTCGGAGTATTTGCAATACATGCGAAACAAATCGGAGGCAAAAAGAGAAGCCTCGTCTCCACCGGCTCCAGCTCTTATTTCGATGATCGTATTTCTGCCAGCATCGGGATCCGGCGGAAGCATGGCAACAAAAAGGTTTTCCCTTAACTTTTTGATTTTCGGCTGCAGTGAGTCAATCTCTTCTTGAGCCGCTTCGGCAAACTCTTCGTCGGATAACAATCCTTCTGCTTCCTCAAGTTGGGCCTCCAAAACCTTGATTTCCTCGAAAGCCTCTATTATGCCTTTTACTCTGCCGTGGTCTCTTGACAACTCCGCAGCAAGTACTGCATCCTTGAAAATTATCGGATCTGACAACTGTTCTTCCAACTCATTGTATCGTTGCCGAAAGGGATCTATATTTGGTAGAAGGTTCATTATTCAAATTGTTTAGCAAAAGATTCAGTCACAAAGAAAACTTAAGTGAATCCAAATCGCCAAAACCATCAAATTCACGGGCAGAACATTGTGGCGTGTGTTTGGGACTTTGACAAGACCCTGATTCCCGGATACATGCAACGACCTCTTTTTGAACATTATGACATAGACGAAGCGATCTTTTGGAAAGAAGTCAATCAGTTGCCTGCCCTTTATTCGGAAAGAGGATTGAGGATCTCTTCGGACACTATTTATCTTAACCACTTGCTTAGCTACGTAAAGAACGGACCCATGCGTGGCCTTACCAATCAAAAACTGATGGAACTAGGTTCCGAACTCCGTTTTTGCAAAGGTTTGCCGGAATTTTTTGAGCAACTTAAAAAAATACCTCAGGAACCGGAATTCGCCAGTTTCGATTTCAAGATAGAACATTACGTGATAAGCACAGGTTTGGCTCAAATGATAAGGGGAAGCAAAATATACGCTTATCTCGAGGATGTTTTTGCCTGCGAATTCATCGAATCTCCGGTCCCTCCCAATTTCATGAGCCAGACTGAATTGTCCTTGCCTTTGGATCTTGAGATCTCTCAAGTGGGCATGACGGTCGACAACACGATCAAGACCCGATGTATCTTTGAAATTAACAAAGGGTCGAACAAGAACCCGTCCATCGACGTTAACACCTCGATTCCCCACGAAGACAGGCGCATACCGATAGAGCAAATGATTTACGTTGCAGATGGACCAAGCGACGTACCTGTATTTGCCATTGTTAAGCAAATGGGAGGCAAGACTTATGCGGTCTATGATCCGAACAACGAAAGGGAATTTGAGCAAACTTGTGATCTGGTCGAGAGATCGAGGGTTCATAACAATGGGCCTGCCGACTATCGGGATAAATCTCCGACCGCTATTTGGATGAAGCAGAAAACCCGAGAAATCTTTCGTGGAATGATCAAAAGCAGGCAGGACGAATTAAGCAAAAGGTCGGGCTCTCCGCCCAAACATTTGCCTGAAAGCGATGAAGATCCGGGCAGTTTGGAATCTCGACAAGCCACTTTATGGAAATAGAGGATTGGCAAAAGAGCTCACTGTTGAGCTTGGAGGAACTGACCACCGAAGAAATCGAATGCATCCTTCGCCAAGCTTCCAAGTTCAAGGATGAAATTTCCAACCCGAATCGCCAAACCGACTACCTGAAAGGCAAGAGGGTCGTGAACCTCTTTTTGGAACCGAGCACCAGAACTAGAATAGCTTTTGAAATAGC
The DNA here is from genome assembly GCA_038121045.1 of Opitutia bacterium. Taxonomy (GTDB): domain Bacteria; phylum Verrucomicrobiota; class Verrucomicrobiia; order Opitutales; family Seribacteraceae; genus Seribacter. The sequence continues at coordinate 14,118 of JAYOMW010000057.1, read as the reverse complement.
TGCAAAGAGCCTGTGTGCGGACGTAATATCCATTTCAGGAAAATCAAGTAGCCTGACAAAAGGAGAAACCCTAAAAGACACGGCGCTGAACGTACAAGCCTTGGGGGCGGACTTAATCGTTGTCAGACACTCTTCGCCCGGGTCACCACTCTTCCTGTCGCGAACAATTGACGTCCCCATTGTCAATGCGGGAGACGGAGCCCATGAGCATCCTAGTCAAGGGCTCTTGGATATTTTTACCTTACGTGAGAAAATCGGAAGCCTCGAAGGAAGGAAAATAACCATTTTAGGAGACATATTGTTTAGCAGAGTGGCAAGATCGAACCTTTGGGGCCTGAAAAAATTAGGTGCTGAAGTTACCCTAGCGGGTCCCTCCACGCTCGTACCCAGACAATTCGAGGAAATGGGAGCCCGGGTTTCACATGATCTCCGCGAGTCACTGGCCGACGCCGATGCGGTGATGCTGTTGCGCATTCAACACGAGAGACAAAGTTCTTCTCACTTTCCATCCTTGTCTGAATATACGAAAATGTTTGGGTTGAACGCAGACAGAAGCAAATGGTTAAAACCCAATGCGATTATCCTGCATCCCGGTCCAATCAACCGGGGAGTAGAGATTGATTCTGAGTTGGCGGATTCGGAAAGAGCCGTGATTTTGGATCAGGTAAAAAATGGTATAGCGGTTCGGATGGCCATTCTGTACCTATGCGCCCAAAAAGCAGGAGGCATGAAAAAAAATGACTGACTGCTGCCTGAAGGGCGCTCGATTGATCGACCCAAGTCAAAACTTGGACGAAATATGCGATCTTACGGTTGCGGACGGCAGAATAACTTTTGATTCACCGGATGATTCGATCGAAACTATTGACTGTAGCGGAAAGATCATAATGCCGGGATTGGTTGATATCCGGGGCCATTTGCGGGAGCCGGAAAGTTTGGCGAGCATCGGCGAGGCTGCGGCGTTCGGAGGCTATACTACAATTTTGCTCATGCCCAATTCCGGTTCGCCGGCGGATAATCCAGGAACCGTTCACCTGATGCGCGAAAAGGCATCCAAACTCACGAAAATTGAAATTTTGCAATGCGGTTGTCTGACGAAGGGGTCGGAGGGAGAGATATTGGCTCCCTTGGGCTCACTGAAAGAGGCGGGAGTTGTGGCGGTTTCGGATTGTCCGTCAAGTCCTCAAAACACGGAAATATTTGCAAGAGGTTTGGAATACGCATCGATGTTCGATTTGCCCGTAATTGATTTTCCTCGGGATTTGACGATCTCCTCCCGCGGAGTTGCCCATGATGGTCCGATTGCCCTAAAGATGGGGATCGGTGGCTATCCACGCATGGCTGAGGAATTGTTCGTTCAAAGAGCCATCACGGTATGCAAAAATTTGGGGACGAGGGTGCATCTGACATCGATTTCGTCGGCGGGCTCCGTCGAACTGATACGGGAAGCCAAAGGAAAGGAAATTCCTATTACCGCCGATTCAACCCCCCACCATTTGACTTTGACGGACGAAAGGTTGTTGGGCTATGACCCGAGTGCAAAAACCATGCCTCCCCTGAGGGAGGATTTGGACCGCAACGCTATATTGGAAGGAGTGAAGGACGGAACAATAGACTGTATAAGCAGCGCTCACGAGCCATGCCACGAACATGAAAAGGAAGTTGAGTTTGATTTGGCGCCAGCCGGCGTGATTGGCTATGAGACCGGGCTACCGGTAGTTTTCGGCGAATTGGCAAAAAGTACGGACGATCCCTTTCCTTTGATCGCGCGAACCATGTCTTTGAATCCCGCCCGTATTTTGGAAGTTGATAACTCCATTGCCGAAGGAAGAAAGGCTAATCTTTTTGTTTTCGATCCGAACAGCAGTTGGACGTACAAGACAAGCCAAGGTAGAAGTTCTGCCAAAAATTCTCCTTATGAGGGCTTGGAGATGAAAGGGTCAGTTCTCGTCACTTTTGCGAATGGCGAAAGAGTGTTTTCCCTGGAGTAGGCTGAAACTCTTTGGCCTTAAATCTACATATTGGTGAAATGGCAAGCTTGGCTTTGTCACTCATGGGAATCTTTCTTAATTTTAAGGACCGCAATAAATTCAAAATGTTCCTGACGGTTGAAATCACCCGTTTTTCTTCCTTTTGGACGGCAATCGTGTTTGCGGGAATCGTGCTGATCGCAGTACTGATATTCAAGTTAAATGAAATAATGGCATTGATGGCATGCACGTTAATTTATTTCGCAATAGAAAACAAAACCTTCGATCCAAAATCGAAGTACGTACATTCAATTATCAATGGATTTACCCATACGATTAAAGTTTGGCCAATCTTATTTTTGATAGGATTCTTCTCCTCCATATTATTGGAAGGCTTCGCTCCACAAGAAAATGTGCGAAAACTACAAAGTGGCAACTACTCGAATATAAGAATTATTATTCTAACAGCCTGTATTATCGCGCCAATTACAGAGGAATTGATCTTTCGTGGTATGATTTATCCATTGCTCAAGAAAGGAATTGGAGTGTTTTGGGGTTGCGCGATATCCTCGATTGTTTTTTCAGTCATTCACTATAATGTTCTTTCATTTGCAGTACTCTTTGCTTTTAGCTGTTTTTTAACATATTTATACGAAAAATATAACAGTCTTCTTGTTCCAATAATCAGCCACTCTACTTTTAATGGGATAATGATAATTTTAATACTCTTGAGTGAATTTGATTAACATGAAAACATATCATATTTCAAATCAGAATCAAACCGATGTTTTCGTTTCAGAATTTGCAAAATCAATGAACCCGGAAAACATCATTTTATTAAATGGAGATCTCGGTACTGGGAAAACATATATCTGTTCTAAAATTGCAAACTACTTCGACATTAATGACTTATCAAGTTCCTCTTTTCAGCGCGTAAACTTTCATCGTGGTAAGATGAACCTAATTCATTGTGATTTCTACAGGAATAGTTGTGATGATTATTTCTTTTTCAATGAAATTGAACCTATGCTATCATATCCTTGGATACTATTGCTTGAATGGATGAAGCCAGAAGATTTTATTATCGACTATGGACAAGTGACTGAAATTTTCATCCAACACAAAGGTGATAGCAAAAGAGAGCTAAGGATAACGAAATTTTAATTTATCTCAAGTATACCATCGGCAAATTCTGTAACATATCCTTCTTTTACCAACCATTTTAATTCCAAAAGTATATCTTTCGTTTCAAGCTCTTTCAAGCACCCTTCTTTTATAAGAACTCCTTTTTTTTTCTCCTTCGTCGTCTTAAGTGCGGACAATATCTTTTGGGCGGTTTTGCTTAATTGAGTATCTTGAAGATTATTTTTTTTGTATGCACATGCATAAGTGTGTTTTTTTTCTGAATGCTTAAAAAGAGTGAAATTACTTTTTTTTAGGTTTATCAGACACGCGGTAAACAAATGGCTTATCCAGTTTGATTTGAAATTAAAGTATCTTTCAAACTGTTCCTTAATGTTGCTTTCGAGAAGCGTTATTTTATTACCATTAATTTTTATTATCTCCTCTTTTTCGAAAAGGGAATTTGGCATTTCCCTGATTAAACCTGCTCGTAATTGTTTAATTCCTCTGAACCAATTCACTTCTGCATTCTTAATCGCGAATTTATAGATCATCAGGGGTTTTTCAGTCCACAATTTGATTGCCTCAGGTTCGTTTACCTTGATTAATCTCTTGCAAAAGTTTTCATAGTCTTCCTTAATGCGATTCAGCAGGATATGCTGTTGGATAATTTCTTCGTACCGATGATAGTTGTTTGGAGGTAACAGAATTTCCGTCTTAGGGCATTGATAAACGTAACTGAAAGTTTTAATTGGTTTTTCCTCTTGATCCAATTCTTTTACGAAACACTGATCAAAGTTATTCCTAAGTAAATGATTTATGGCTTTTTCTTCCGAAGAGAAAACCTTTTGATCTACGATCGTTTTTATAAAACTCTTCTCTTGTTCCTCTTTGAATTTTATTTTTATCAAATATCTTTCACCTTTCGCCGAGATTGTCTCACAGATGTCTGACAAGGCATAGGAGACACCTGTTTTACGCATTTCCGATTTAATCTTCTCCAGAATATTTTTCTGCGGCAAAAGTTGAAAATCAAAGGTTGTTTCAATCCTTCTTTGATTGCGATCTTTCGTATATTTTGTTCTTTTTCTAAGTGGAGCCTTAGCCTTTGCATCGCCCTTTTCGTCTCTTGTTGCACGATGATGTTTTCCTCCGATTGGATCATTGGTGCTGGATTTACTTTGTTTTTTGACCCAGGCTGGTTCTATCTCGAAATTCTTAATAGACGACAAATCTATGAGCTTTTTTTTATTGTCCGGCATCGGTGGTATCTTTGATTGACTCGATTGATGCTCTTGCCTTTTTTTCAATTTTTCTTTATCGTCCACTTTGATGCTCAGGTGGCGGAATTGGTAGACGCGCTAGACTAAGGATCTAGTGCCGAAAGGCGTGGGGGTTCGAGTCCCCCCTTGAGCACCACTCATTTGTTTTTCCCAAGTTGTTTGTGTCTGATTCTTCGACCATGGTCGTATTCGGATTCAAAAGTTTGGTGGAAGTCCTTGTCGTACCCTTCGAAAAGACCGTGCTCTAAGTTTTCCCGCCAATGTTCCAATAGTTTTACCTGGAATTTGCCACCCTTTAGTTTGTATTTGTCCACAACCCATTTGTTTGCTCGTTGTCCACCAAACTCCTTCCCGAATTTGTCCTTTGCATCCTGCCTTAATTTGAGCCAAAGCGATTCCGAATTGCTGCCCTTAGCCGGCTTGTAGTCATCGGGGTCAATTGGCTTGGGATACCAATATATATGGGTTCCGTTTTTTTGCCCTCCGACGTAATCCTTTTCATGCAGGGGTATGCCTCTCTCATCATATTTCCTGACCTTACCATGCAAGACCCCGGAAAGGTATTTTTTTTCTTCGATGATTTGACCGCCGGGATATTTTTCTTCGGCAGTTCCGCTAAAAGGGAGCTTTTCACCCTTGCAGAAAGCCAAGGGTATTAAATTCCAAGTGGAGGCCTTTCTTATTCCTACTTTCACGATTTTTCCGTTTTCGACGGTTACGGGCCCGAGCTCAAACTCATTTTGCATGGTCCCCGTAACTTTGGCCACGACCTGCTCCGAGTATCCGGATCCACCTGATTTCACAATGACCTCCTGCAAGATATTCTCATCGGATAACTTAGGTTCGGCCAAAGCGCCCGAGCCTTTCCAAAACAAATGTTTGTCGTAGAATTCAATGGCGTTTACTTCTTCGAAATGAAGGCTGTCGGATTCGACTCGCCGTTCCTTGTACGGACTTTTGTAGATCCAATCGCTGTTTCTTGTTATCTCTTTCCACCAGATGGTTACTTTGCCAAAATTCCCTTCGAAAATAATGACAAAAGCCAAAAGAAGAGAAACCCCGAATATGGAAACAAGCACGGCAAGTAATTTCTTCATTTTAAGGTTTCTACGGCTAAAGTAATCGTTCCTAGTGCAAAATCTGTCCAGGTGCAATAACTATGACCAGCGCCTTTTCCTGTAGGCAAGAGAATTTGCCAA
>JAYOMW010000057.1:0-8444 GCA_038121045.1 Opitutia bacterium | reverse complement strand
TTGATTCTGCCTGCCGAGGTATTTGTGGCGATTATTCCGTCAAAAGAGCATTCGATTGCGTGTGATACAATTCGTTCTAACGAATTGTAATCTTCATCGGGTGAAATTTTAAGGAGGCAAGGCAAAGGAGCCTGGTCGAGTTTTTGAGCCATTTCGAGATTGTGCGATCTAATGTTCTTGAGCAGTGGAACCAGATAATTTTCGCGGTGCAAATGCCGAAGGTCAGGAGTGTTGGGAGAACTTATGTTTATCGCAATATAGTCTGCTTGCCGGAATACGTCCGTGAAAGCAGTCAGGTAATCATCGACAGCTTGATCAAGGGGCGTACTTTTTGATTTGCCGATGTTGATTCCCAAAGGAGATCTTCTTTTCCCCTTGGGGTAGAATTCGGAAATATGTTTAGCAAGAGCCTCCGAACCCTTGTTGTTGAAGCCCATGCGGTTAACGAGAGCCCCAAAATCAGGATACCTGAAAAGCCTCGGTTTGGGATTTCCAGTTTGCCCTCCCGGCGTTACCGTTCCGACCTCGACGTGGCTAAAGCCCAATGCAGAGGAAATCCCCGGAAAACGACCATCTTTATCCAAGCCCGCAGCTTGGCCCACATAACCAGGAAAATTTAACCCGAATAGTTCGACCGAAGGAGATTGGGTGCGAACAAGTGATTTCGTAATGAATTTCAAAACATGCGAACGATTCGCAAAGCCCAAGAACTTGCATGCGACGTCATGAACGTATTCCGGGTCAAATTTAAAGAGAAGGGGCCGGAGTAAATTTTCGTATAAAAGGGACACTTTGACGATAAAGGGTTGCCAAAAGAAATAAAGATAACTCAAAGAAGATAAACAAATTTTTTCTAAATTTTAAACAAGTTAGTTGACATACAAAAAAATCCATTTTTAAGGCAAACCAATGAAAAAGTCAGGACCAAGTCTAGATTGGTGTATCGTACGCCGCGAAGAGGATGAAAAATGGTGGGTGGATTCCATAAGCGACAAAGAGAATTGGGACGTGGGGGATTTGGGAATTATAGACCCCAAGCAGTTTCTTCTCATCAGTGAATTGCTGGACTCAATGATGGTTTATGGTCTTGAGTCACAACTTGTGGACGAGGCTTTTTTTACTTTTGCCATCGAGGAAGAACTTGAGGGCGGGCAGGTCAAACTGTCACGGGTGAGGGATTCTCTCCTCAAAGCAGAAGACATGCTTTTTGCTTTGCCGGACGTACTGGACGAGGAGAAGGGCCCCTATGCTGATTTTCTCAACCATGTCACTCAAATAAGGGTTTCAATGCTCAACGAGCTTATTGAATTTGCAGAACCCTACACGCAGGATGAGATGGAGGAGGTTTTGGCGGAAAAACAAAACAACGATTTCTTGGAAGGGCAAAGGAGCCACTTCAGTGACGAACTTTTCGCAATCCTTGATTTTGTTCCCGAAGGTTTTGCAATAGATGCCGATTTGGATGAGGATCCGGATACGGCAAAAGACAAGACCGAGGATTATTCGGATTTGGACACCGGGTTGGAAGTTACTGAAAAGGAGGAGAAGCTTCTTCCGGATGAAGACTTGAAATGGGAGGAAGAAGAAAAAGAGGAAACCACTCCATATGAAGGTGGTGCTCCAGATGAGTAAATTAAACCAGCCTGCTTGCTCTTTCAGCAAAATAGGTAAAAATAATATCCGCCCCTGCTCTTTTGATCGAAAGCAGGGATTCCATTGCACATTTTTCGAGATCGAGCCAGCCTTGTAGGTGAGCGGCCCAAATTCTCGAATATTCTCCTGAAACTTGATAGGCGGCAATGGGTAGATTGAAAGTGTTTTTGGCGTTTCTAATGACGTCAAGATATGGTTCTGCGGGTTTAACCATCAACATGTCGGCCCCTTCAAGATAGTCTAACTCGAGTTCTCTTTGGGCTTCTCGAAAATTTGCTGGGTTTAGCTGATAGCCGGATTTATCGACAGCCAATACGGTTTTTGAGTCAATGGCATCCCGGAAGGGGCCATAGTAAGATGAAGAGAATTTGGCGGAATAAGATATAATACCCGTTTGTGCATAGCCTTGCTCGTCCAGACTTTTTCTTATTTTCAAAATACGGCCGTCCATCATATCGGATGGAGCGACCATGTCGTATCCAGCCTCAGCAGCTAAAATTGAAGCTTGGGCCAAGACCTCGACGGTCTTGTCGTTGTCCACTCGACCGTCGCTAGACAAAATGCCATCATGACCATGGGTTGTGTAAGGATCAAGAGCAAGGTCGGCGATAAGGGCTATACCCTCCACTTTCGCTTTTATTTCTCTAGCCGCCCGATAAGCTAGTGACGAAGGGTTTAGAATTTCGTCGCCCATTGGATCTTTTTTGGAATGAGATATGTGCGGAAAAACGGCAAAGCATTTGATTCCGAGTGACTTCCACTCATCCAGTTTTTCAACAAGTACGCCAATGGGCCATCGAAAAATTTCCGGCATGGAAGAAATGGGCTCGGGTGACTCCCCTTCTTCAGTCAAAAACACGGGAAGCACCAAGTCGTCTGTCGACAAACTCGTTTCGGTAATCATGGAGTTAAGAACCGGATGGTTCCTCAAACGCCTTGGCCGGTGGTGTATTTCTAAGTTCATATTGAAACGGGATAAAGTTGTGGTGGACAAATTGGCCCTAAGAAAGAATGATTCAAATGGATGAAGTTCGACATCACTTTACAGGTCCGGAGGCTCGCTTGCCATAAAATAGTCATTTGAGAATATGGAATGGGAATCAATGCTTGCCCTTGGGTTGCTTTGTGCCGCACTAACTTCGTTTTTAATGGAAAAGGTGAGCGTAGACGTAACCGCGCTTTCCCTGATCGGATTAATCTTCGTCGTCTCCGGACTCAACCTCAGCGACAAATGGCCAAACATCAAGGAGATCTTCGGGGTTTTTTCGAATCAGGCCCCGATTACGATTGCCGCGATGTTTGTCATCAGTGCATCGCTGAACCGTTGCCATCTCATAGAGCAGGCTACCGAAGCACTGGGCAAATTCTGCAAGTACGGGTATGTAAAATTTACCTTGGTTTTATTTGCCTTGGTCGCCTTTTTGTCGGCCTTCATCAACAATACGCCGGTGGTCGTGGTTCTGTTGCCAATAGTCATAAGTTTGTCGCGCTCTTTGGGAGTTTCCTCTTCGAAATTGTTAATCCCAGTTTCGTATGCCTCGATTTTCGGAGGGTGTTGTACGTTGGTAGGAACCAGTACGAATATATTGGCAAGCGGTATAATGTCGGAAAGCGCGTCTTATCCGGAGATGGAACCACTTGGTATGTTCGAGCTTTCCAAAATAGCCTTTCCTTTGTTGGCAATCTCCCTTGGATTTCTCGTTCTTTTCGGAAGAAAATTGCTGCCAGACAGAGAGGCGTTGAGTAACATCATTTCAGATATTGATCGAAAAGAATTCTTGACTGAAGCGGTTGTACTGGAAGGGTCTCCCCTTCTGGGAAAGAAAATAGGAGAATCCGAAATAGCTTCTCTCTCCGGGGTTCGAGTGCTTGACGTTGTCCGGAAAGGCAAATCACCTGCACCGAACGTTCTTGAGCTTGTACTGGCGATCGGAGACCGCCTCGTTTTGTCCTGTCGTCCTCAGGGCATCATAGAGGCAAGGGAATTGGAAGGCGTTGATTTGTTGAGCGAATCTCAATTGGGGATCGAGCAAATTTCTGCAAAAACGGGCGTCATGGTCGAAGGTATCGTTGGACCTTCGTCTTCTCTGATTTCCAAAACCCTTTCGGATGCGAGTTTTCGAGCTCGATTCAACATAACTATACTGGCTCTCCACCGAAGAGGGAAAAACCTAAGCGACCAAATTGAAGCAATTAAACTTCAATCCGGAGACTCACTACTGTTGTTAGGAACGGAGGAATCCATCGAACGCGTAAGAAATTCGGAAGAAATAATCCTATTGGATCAACCGGCCCTTCCTGCCAGCAATATGAAAAGGAAGGCGCCGATTGTTTTGACGGTCTTGGTTTCGGTCATAGCTGTTGCAACCCTCGGAGCCTTACCCATATCCGTAGCTTCGATAGTCGGCGTTTCATTGTTGCTAGTGACGGGGTGCATCAAACCCAGCGAGGCTTACCAATCGATTGAGTGGAACATACTGATTTTAATCTACGGTATGCTTGCCCTTGGGCTGACGATGCAATCAACCGGAGTTTCGGCAATGATTGCTTCGGTCGTCGGTCAAGTGGGCATGAATTTTTTCGATCCGTCATGGCATCATTTTGCGGTGCTGGTGATGCTCTATTTGATCACCGCGGTCTTAACCGAACTTTTGTCAAATAATGCAACCATTGTGATCATGGCCCCAATTGCCTTGGCTTTGGCTTATGAAATGTTAGGCTCCACAGCCGAAGGTCAGGAGTTGGCCCGGGCCTATGTCTTGACCGCATGTATAGCCGCTTCGGCTAGTTTTGTTACGCCTATTGGCTATCAAACCAATACCTTCGTCTATACGGTAGGCGGATATCGATTTAAGGACTTTTTGAAAATAGGGATTTTCTTCAACCTAATTTACTTTGCCGGAACGGTTGCCCTTGTTTCCTTGATCTGGGGATTGATTCCTTAAAGGACGATTTAGAATTAATAAAATTTATGACTGAAGTTAAAATTCAGTCGTAAAAAAAAGTCTTGGAAGAGCAACGAAATGGTGCTTTTCAAAAAATTTGTCACAAGAAGCAAAGAAAATTTCGAAGAAAGTTTGCATGCACTGACAATCAAACCGAAGGTCAACAAGGGAAAATCATCTGAAAGACTTGCACGACATCAAAGAAATATAATCGTAATATTTTGGATAAGAGAGCTATAGCGGAATTTGTTCATCTCTCGTCAAGTCATGCATGGATCTAAAGCATGAATTCAAATGAAGCATTTTTAAACAAGTCCTCACTTGACGGGAACATGGCGAATTGGCTAGGATAAAATACTGAACGCTAGTCCGAACAAAAAAATTCCTCTCTCTGTGCAACCCAGAAGAATCAATTAGTTGCACTAATAGTTTTATTGTTGTCAACCCACCAAATTTAAAAAATTCACATGCCCGAAGATAAAGATTCCGCAAACGACCAAGAGGAAAAATACGACTCCTCCAAAATTCAAAAACTGGAGGGACTCGAAGGCGTTAGAAAAAGACCCGACATGTATATCGGAGATACCAATGAACGGGGGCTTCATCATTGTGTATTTGAAATAGTCGATAATTCGATCGACGAATCCTTGGCGGGATTTTGTTCAGAAATTACCGTCCATCTTCATACCGATGGCTCATGCTCTATTCAAGACGACGGGAGAGGTATCCCCGTGGATATGCACCCCAAGCACAATATGCCCGCTCTCGAATTGGTACTCACCAACCTTCATGCTGGAGGAAAATTCGGAAAGGGTGCGTATCAGGTGTCGGGAGGCTTGCACGGAGTCGGAGCCAAATGCGTAAACGCTGTATCGGAATGGTTTGTGGCTGAGGTGCGAAGGGATGGAAGCATACACAAAATGGAGTTTTCCAGAGGAAAGACGACCCAAGCTCTCGAGATTGTCGGATCTTCCAAGTCGACGGGCACGAAAATCACCTTCATGCCCGACGAACAAATTTTTACCGAAACAAGAGAATTCAAGTTTGATGTTTTGGCCAAGCGCTTGAGAGAGTTGGCGTTTCTTAATCCGGGCGTAAAAATTGTTCTAAAAGACGATAAGGACAATCGCAGTAATGATTTCTTGTTTGAGGATGGTATCAGTGAATACGTGCTTTACCTTAATCAAAACAAGAACTGCATCATCGACAAACCCATTTCTTTTTCCGGGGAAGCACCAGCTGAATCCGGTGTAGGTACCATTAAGTTGGAAGTATCTCTTATTTACAATGATTCCTTCAGTGACCAAATTTATTCCTATGCCAATTCCATTCACAATGTGGAGGGTGGCACGCACTTGTCGGGATTCAGGACGGCCCTGACCCGGGTCATCAACAATTACGCCAGGCAGAACGATATGTTGAAAGAAAAGGATCTTTCGCTGACTGGCGATGATGTTCGCGAAGGGTTGACTGCAATCATTTCCGTCAAGGTGCCTGAGCCAAGATTTGAAGGGCAAACCAAGACAAAATTGTCTAACCGAGAGGTGGACGGAATCGTACAAAAGATCGTGGGTGAAAAAATGAAGTATCACTTCGAAATGAACCCCGATGAAGCCAAGCAACTTATCATCAAGGTCATTCATGCGGCCCGGGCGAGAGAAGCCGCAAGAAAAGCTCGCGAGACTGTGAGGAAAGGTGCCCTTTCAGGTGGGGGTTTGCCTGGTAAACTGGCAGATTGCTCCGAAAAAGATCCTTCCAAAAGTGAACTTTACATCGTGGAAGGTGATTCTGCCGGAGGTTCGGCGAAACAAGGTCGCGATAGACTCACTCAAGCAATCTTGCCTCTTCGGGGTAAACTTCTGAACGTCGAAAAAGCTCGACTGGACAAAGTTCTAAACAACGCCGAAATCAGGAGCCTGATTACTGCAGTAGGAACGGGAATAGGGGATCATGAGGGAGAGGGTGCTTTCGATGCATCGAAAGCTCGCTATCACAAGATCATAATCATGACCGATGCGGATGTCGACGGTGCTCATATCCGGACTTTGCTTCTTACGTTTATATTTAGGCAAATGAAGGGATTGATCGAAAACGGTTATATTTACGTAGCGCGTCCTCCTCTTTACAAAATCAAGCGAAGAAAGACCGAACAATATGTTCAGGATGATGCTGAAATGAGTAAAATACTTATCTCGCTCGGTTGTGACGACATACAATTTCTGAGATCTTCCGACAATAAGCTTTATTCTCAAGAAGACCTGACAAAATTAACTGATCTTTTTTTGAAAATTGAAGCGGTTGGAAAAGGCATTAACAGATATGGATGCACTCTCCAACGATTATTGACTCAATACGAAGATGAATCTAAATCGCTTCCTCGTTATCTCGCTAGAATCCGTACTGGTAACGAAGAGGAATTACGATTCCTCAAGGATTCGGAGTCCCGAGCAGGATTCATGCAATCACAGGGAATTTCCGATGAGGATTCAACTGGCACGATCACAAGAGAAGTTCAAACGGGCTCAACCATGGTTACCCAAAGAATTTCTCTGCTTGAAATTTACGAATCCCATGAAATCGAAAAGCTTCTTGGAAAATGTCATGAATTGGATGTCGGACATGACTTTTTCGTTCCCAAAGAAGGTTCATCAGACTATCGATTTATGCCCGTTAAAAACGATACGGATGATAACGAGGCTCTGGAATTGAATGGACTGACTCATTTTTTGGAACACATACGACTTCTTGGTCGTAAAGGACTGCATATTCAGAGATACAAAGGTCTTGGTGAAATGAACCCAAAGCAATTATTTGAAACGACCATGGATCCTGCCACTAGAAGTTTGATCAAAGTAGGAATTGATGATGCAATTGCCGCCGACAATATGTTCACAATGCTAATGGGCGAAGAAGTGGCCCCAAGACGAGCGTTTATTGAGGATAATGCATTGAATGTGTCATTTCTTGACGCCTAACCTTTTTTTATAATGGACACAAATACATCACTTATATCCGGAAATATCAGTGAAATAATGCAGTCGGCTTACATCGACTATTCGATGTCGGTCATCGTAAGTCGAGCTCTGCCAGACGTGCGCGATGGATTCAAGCCAGTTCAAAGACGAGTTTTGTATGCAATGATGCGCGAAGGTTTGTTGCATAATCGACCTTATGACAAATGTGCGGGGGTGGTTGGGGAAGTCCTTAAGAATTATCATCCACATGGAGACAGTTCCGTTTATGATACTCTCGTCAGAATGGCCCAACCTTGGGTCATGAGGTATCCATTAGTTGATGGACAAGGCAATTTCGGATCTGTGGACGGAGATTCAGCAGCAGCCTACCGATATACCGAATGCCGTCTAACCAAAATCTCAGAAGAATTACTCAAGGATATCGACGAAGATACGGTAAATTTTGCCCCGAATTATAAAGAAAGCTCAACGGAGCCTACCGTTCTTCCCTCTTCTTTGCCAAGCCTTCTGATGAACGGATCCACTGGCATAGCCGTCGGAATGGCCACCAACATTCCTCCCCATAATTTGGGCGAATTGATTGACGCAATATGCAGCCTTATTGATCAGCCCTCTTCTACCGTGGACGATATTATGCGGTACCTACCAGGCCCTGATTTCCCCACTGGGGGTAGCATCGCAGGTCGTTCTGGCATAGAATCCTACATGAGAACAGGTAGAGGTATTGTTCGAATGCGTGGATCCATGCACACTGAAGATCTTCCCAGTGGTAAGCAACAAATTATTATTACCGAGATTCCCTATAACGTTAATCGTGCGACATTGGTCACTCGCATAGCCGATTTAGTGAAGGAAAAGATTCTTGATGGCG
>JAYOMW010000056.1:15978-19117 GCA_038121045.1 Opitutia bacterium | reverse complement strand
GTCTTTGCCCGGCCACAACATCTTTCTTTTTTTCTTCTTTGCGAATTTGTCCGCCGATCCAAAAACGTTTGCCAAACTTTGCTTGGCGGCATCCTGAGACGCACCATCAAGAAATGAATTCATCGGGCCAATGACAATGGTAGCCAAAATGCCGATAATAGAAATAACGACGAGAAGCTCGATAAGGGTGAACCCTTTCTTTGCGCAAGAACTTTGTTTCATGATCATTAAGGTTGTGTTAGTGGAGTAAATTCGATGAGTAGGTTGAATTCGATCAATAAGGTAAGCCGAAATTACCGCAAAGCGCAAGTGCCTTCTCTTTTGCCTGATTTACGGATTCCTCGTCTTCGGGGCTGGCGATCACTTGATTAATGATGGCTCCGATCTCGCTCATTTCGGGCTCTCTCATTCCTCTTGAAGTAACCGCCGGTGTTCCGATTCTCAGTCCACTGGTTTGAAACGGACTACGGGTTTCTCCTGGAACGGTGTTTCGGTTGAGGGTGACGTTGGCTCCTTCCAACGCGATCTGAGCCTGCTTGCCGGTGAGGTCGGGATGGGATGGGCGAAGATCGACAAGCATCAAATGATTGTCGCTTCCTCCGCTTACCAAGTGAAAGCCGAATTCGCCAAGGGAATCGGCTAGAGCCGAGGCATTGGAAATGACTTGGGCTTGATATTGCTTGAAGCTAGGCTTGAGAGCCTCTCCAAAGCAAATGGCCTTGGCCGCTATGACGTGCATGAGAGGCCCTCCCTGGTTACCGGGGAAGACAGCCGAATCAATGGCTTTGCCATGTTCCTCCTTGCACATGATGAGCCCTCCGCGGGGACCGCGCAGGGTCTTGTGGGTGGTGGTGGTCACGAAATCAGCGTGGGGAACAGGAGAGGGGTGAAGGCCGGTTGCAACCAAACCGGCGATGTGGGCGATATCGGCGAGAAGAAGGGCTCCGTTTGATCTTGCAATCGCTCCCATCCGCTCGAAATCAATCGTACGGGGGTAGGCGGAGGCACCGACCGTAATGAGTTTGGGCTTTTCTCGGTTGGCGATTTCCTCAATCGAGTCGTAATCGATTCGACCCGTTTCGGGGGAAACCCCGTAATTAATGACCTCGTAGAGCATGCCGCTGCAATTCTTCGGATGGCCGTGAGTAAGATGTCCACCGTCCTGAAGGCTCATGGTGAGGATCTTGTCACCGGGTTGGAGCATGGCGAAATAGACCGCGGTGTTGGCCTGACTGCCCGAGTGTGGCTGAACGTTTGCGTATTCGGCTCCGAAAAGTTCCTTGGCTCGTTCGATGGCCAAGCTTTCGGCGACGTCGACGTGTTCGCATCCCCCATAGTAGCGTTTGGCGGGATAACCCTCGGCGTACTTGTTGGTCAGAACGCTCCCGGTTGCTTCGATTACGGCAGGCAGGGTGAAGTTTTCCGAGGCGATCAGCTCGAGGTGCGTGCGTTGCCTGACTTTTTCATCTTCGATGACGGCAAAAATGGCCGGGTCGAGTTCCGACAAAGGACGCCGGTCTAGCGTGAGGTTGGATTGCGAAATAGAAGGTTCGGGATTGAGCATGATTTGAGACGATATAAAAGGTTCAGAGGTTTTTTTCAACCCACTCCAGCAGGGACGGTAAGGCTTCCTTCATGTGATCCCTGCAAGTCCGGTACACTTCGATGTCTTGACCGAATGGGTCGGGTAGCTCAGTGGAGCCTTCCGATACGAATTCTCGCATGAGAAAAATGGGGGAAGATTCGGGAACCTCGAAATACATATTCAGAAGGGCCCGGTGAGATTCGGTCATGCAAAAGATCACCGAGGCGTTTTCGATCATGGCCCGGGTGAGAGCCGAACTCCGGTGATCGGAAAGGTCCAAGCCCACCTCCGAGGAGGCGATGATCGAGTTTTCGGAAGCCTGATCACCGTCCATGGCCGATATGCCGGCCGAGAAGACGCGGATTTTCTTTTTCGTGCCTGACTTTGCAACCGCTTCTTCGAAAAGTTTCTCGGCCATTGGGCTCCGGCAGACGTTGGCGGTGCAGATAAAAACAACTAACTTTTCCTGCTTTCGCTCTTTTTTGGCTCTGCTCTTCTTTCCCATTCTGCGGTTTTTTTCGTGCTCCTTTTGCAAAAAGGCAAGATAGAACCGATTCAGTCCCTTGAAAATTCGCGATGTCCGATGTCCCTGCGGAAATATTTCGAAGGATAATCAACTGACTCGCACACTGCATTCGCTCTTTCCCGCGCTTCCTGCAGGCTTGAGCCCATGCCTACCGCACCAAGGACCCGTCCTCCGGCGGTTACGCATTTTCCCTCCTCGTCGAGCTTCGTGCCCGCATGAATGAGTTGGGAGCCCTCGGGAAAATCGGAAGGGGCGGAAATTACTTCGCCTTTCGGGTAGCTTTCCGGATAGCCCGCGCTGGCCAAGACCACCACCATGGCATACGCTTCCTTGAAACGGAGCGAGTCAGGAAGTTCCTCTCCCCGAGCCGAGGCAAGGAGCAAAGGAACCAAATCGTCGTCCAATAGTGGCAGAATCACCTGTGTTTCCGGATCGCCGAAACGTACGTTGAACTCCAACACTTTGGGCCCGGTGCTCGTCAGCATCAATCCAACGTAGAGGGTTCCCCTGAATTCGATTCCCTCCGCTTTCAGTCCCGTCAAGGTCGGGCGTACGATTGATTCCTCATATTCCGCGAGCATCTCTGGCGTGACCAAACGGGTAGGGGCGTAGGCCCCCATGCCCCCCGTGTTCAGTCCGACGTCACCTTCCCCCACTTTCTTGTGGTCTTGGCTCATGGGAAGGGCGACATAGCTTTCGCCTGAGCATATCAGGTGAAGGGATGCCTCCTCTCCTTCGAGAAACTCCTCGATTACCACCTCTTTTCCGCTTTCCCCGAAACTCGACCCGGCCAACATGTCCCGGACCGCCGCTTCCGCTTCCTCGCGACTTTGGCATATCAAAACGCCTTTGCCGGCCGCCAGACCGCTCGCCTTGACCACGATGGGCATATTGCAACCGGAAAGATATTCGAGAGCCGGGTCGACCTCGCTGAAATTACCATATTCGGCCGTGGGTATGCCTTGCCTGGCGAAGAAGTCTTTCGAGAATGCCTTGCTTCCCTCCAACCTCGCGGCCGACTTGTTCGG
>JAYOMW010000056.1:0-15878 GCA_038121045.1 Opitutia bacterium | reverse complement strand
ACCTTCAGGTTTTTATCGTTCATCCATTTCGATTTCCCGAAAAGAAGGGCTCAAGTCGAGACAAAAGCATTTTTTACGGTTTGAAAGAGGGATTTGGTTTTCCAAAACGTCTCTTTTTGCGCAAACTCTTTCCCATGCGGGTATTCTTTATTGGGGTGTGTGGAACGGCGATGGGGAACGCCGCCGTCCTTCTTGCAAAACTGGGCCATAAGGTGGCCGGTTCCGATGCGGGCGTTTATCCACCCATGTCGGACGTCCTCATGGATGCCGGCATTGATCTTTTCGATGGCTTCGAGGAAAGTCAAATGCTCGATTGGAAGCCCGACCGGGTCGTGGTCGGGAACGCCGTTTCGAGGGGGAATCCTCAAGTCGAACGCCTGTTGCGAACCCGCGAAGTTCCCTTTGTCTCCCTTCCTCAGTTGATCGGCGAGGACTTGATTGGCGACCGACCATCTTTGGTGGTTGCGGGGACCCATGGAAAGACCACCACGACCTCGCTCACCGCCTATGCATTGGAGCAGGTTGGGTCATCCCCCGGGTATCTCGTCGGAGGAGTCCCTCTCGATCTGGCATCCGGAAACGAGCTGGGGGGAGAAGACTCGCCCTTCGTGATCGAGGGGGATGAGTATGATTCGGCTTTTTTCGACAAGCGAAGCAAGTTCATCCATTATCGGCCGCGCATTCTCGTTCTCAATAACCTGGAATTCGACCACGGGGACATCTTTCGTGATTTAGAGGATATTTCCAGAAGTTTTTCTCATTTGTTGCGTATCGTTCCTTCGGATGGCTTTGTTTTGCGCAATGGGGACGACCCGAACCTGTTGGCTCTTCCGGAGGCTCCCTGGACGAGCATGATCTCGGTGGGGCAGGGCGAGTCGAATGATCTGCGCATAGCGGATTTCATGGAAGATGCCGGAGGCAGCCGTTTCCGCCTGCTCTGGAGGGGGGAGGAGGTTCAGTCCGTCGAGTGGGGGATGCCCGGGCTCTTTAATGCCCGTAACCTTGCGATGGCCTTTCTTTCCACCGTTCTTTCCCAAGTGCAAGAGCCTGACCTCGACGATCCGTTCTCCTCGGCCGCTCTTCCTGATTTTTCGGCCTGTCAAGGGGTGAAACGCCGGCAGGAAATCCTGGTCGACAAGGAATCCTTGGTCGTTCTTTCGGATTTTGGACATCACCCCACCGCAATCGAGGGGACTTTGGAATCCTTGCGGGCCCGTTGGCCGGGGCGACAAATCGTCGCTTGTTTCGAGCCGCGCAGCAACACCGCCGTGACCAATGTTTTTCAGGACCGTTTTGCGGATGCCCTTTCCCTCGCCGACGAGTCCCTGCTCGGGGCCGTCCACCGGGCTGAAAAAATTCCAGCAGACAAACGGATCGACCCACGAGCCATGGTCAAACGGATCGAGGAGTCCGGCAAAAAGGGTCGGGCCTTTGCTCAAAACAGCGAACTTGCCGGTTTTTTGGAAACTCAACTCGACGATCGACCGACTTTGGTCGTTTTCTTCTCCAACGGTTCCTTCGATGGCGTAATCGACCGATTCGCCAAGTTTGCCTCTTAGTCCGAGGGTCGGGCCGGTCTGATCGTGATTTCGATGGCCTTCGAAGTCGGAGTTTGGCTGATCTTGGCGGTGCTGTCTATGGGCACGAGGACATTGGTTTCGGGAAAATAGGCCGCGGCGCACCCCTTCGGAATGTCGTAGGGCAGGGCAAGAAAGAGGGGGGCGACCCGCTTTTTCCCTCGAAAGTGGCTGGTCAGGTCGACGGGTTGTTCCTTTTCAATTCCCAGTTCCCGCATGTCTTCTTTATTCAGAAAGACGACCCGTCTTTCGTTTTTTACGCCCCGGTAGCGGTCGTCCAAACCATAAATGGTCGTGTTGTATTGATCGTGACTCCGAATTGTCATCAAAAGGAGCCTCTTTTCGCCCGCTTCTTTGGCGCTCAATCCATGAACGGTGAATTTGGCTTTTCCTCCGATCTCGGAAAAATCAAGTTCCCGGGCATTGTTGGGCAGGTAAAACTCCGCCCCATTGTTGACCCGATGATTGAAGTTTTCGAAACCGGGAATGATTTTCTCGATATGGTCGCGGATGATTCCATAATCCCCCTGCATTTCCTGCCAGGGCACGTTGCCTTTTTTGCCAAGCGTAGCTAGGGCCATTCCCGCTATGATGGCCGGTTCACCTCTGAGATTTTTTGATATGGGGATCAAAGAGCCTTGCGAAGGATGAACGATCCCCATGGAGTTTTCCATGGTAATGAATTGAGCTTTTCCCTTGGGTTCGTCTTTTTCGCTTCTACCCAGGCAGGGAAGAATGAGAGCTTCCTCCCCGGTAATCAGATGCGAGCGGTTCAGCTTGGTCGATATTTGTACGGTAAGAGAGCAATTTTGCAAAGCCTTTGCCGTGTAATGGGTGTCGGGGGTTGCAGAGATGAAGTTTCCTCCCAGGGCGATGAAGGTCTTGCCCTTTTCCGCGTGCATGGCCTTGATCGCGTCCACCGTGTCGAATCCATGTTTTCGGGGCGGTTCGAACCCGTATACTTCCGCAAGCCGGTCGAGAAAGGAGTCAGGCATCTTTTCGTAGATGCCCATCGTCCGGTCACCCTGCACGTTGCTGTGACCGCGCACCGGACAAAGTCCGGCTCCGGGTTTGCCGAGATTTCCCAGCAGGAGTTGAAGGTTTACAATCTCCTGAATGGTGGCGACCGCATTTTCATGCTGGGTCAGTCCCATCGCCCAGCAAAAGATTGCGGATTGGGCATCGACAAGGATTTCGGCTGATTTTCTGATTTCTTCTTCCGCAACCCCGCTCAAAGAGGTGATGGCATCCCATTCGAGGGATTCGGTTGCCTTGCGGTATTCTGCGAACCTTTCGGTGTATTCTTCGATGAACTTTCGGTCGATGCGGTCCGGGCTTTCCAAAATCACCTTGCCCAATCCTTTGAGGTAGGCCTGATCTCCGTTGATGCGCACCTGAACGAACTGATCCGTCAACTCGGTCGCCTTCCCCATCAGACCCAAAATTTCCTGAGGGTGCGCGAAACCAAGAAGTCCCGCTTCCTTGAGAGGGTTGACGGAGACAATTTTTCCGCCGTTTCGCTTGCAGGTTTGCAGGGCGCTCAGCATTCGCGGGTGATTGGTTCCCGGGTTTTGACCCAAAACGAAAATGGCCTCGGATTGGTAAAAATCTTCCAGGGTGACCGTTCCTTTCCCTATGCCGATCGTTGGACCCAAGGCAGAGCCGCTCGATTCGTGACACATGTTCGAGCAGTCGGGCAGGTTGTTCGTGCCGTACAGACGGACGAACAATTGATAAAGAAAGGCGGCTTCGTTGCTGGCCCGCCCCGAAGTGTAAAAAATGGCCTGATCGGGAGAATCGAGACTCTTCAAGTTTTCGGCAATCAGGGCGAAAGCCTCGTCCCATTGGATCGGTTCGTAGTGGTCCGCTCCGTTTTTCAGGTACATGGGATGGGTCAGGCGCCCCTGATCTTCGAGCCAATAGTCGGATTTTCCGGAGAGTTCCGCAACGGTGTGCTTGGCGAAAAATTCGGGGTCCACCTTCCTTCGGGTCGTTTCCGCAGCGACCGCCTTGGCTCCGTTTTCACAGAATTCGGTCAAGGCCCTCTCGTCGTCCGGGTCGGGCCAGGCGCAACTGGGGCAATCGAAACCGTTTTTTTGGTTGAGCTTAAGAAGGGCCTTGGTTCCCCGGGTGATGCCGCTTTGCCCGAAGACGTGCCGCATCGAATGACTCACGGCGGGAAAGCCGGCGGCCTGTTTTTTCGGGCCGGACACCTGGATCCCCGTCAATTCTTCCGGAGTCAGAGGATTTGGGCGTTTTTTGCTCATGGGTCGAAAAACGAGCCTAACCGCTCTTCATCTCTTGGCAATGTCAAGCTGAGGCGGAGAATGTGGTCGCCAACGAATGCGGACAATGTCTCTCTCGCTTTAGATGCATGAAGTTTTTCGAGATTGGGACTCCGCAAAAGTCGGGTTGGTGGACCAACTCCTCAAAAGCGAAGGTTTCCATACCGTCCTTCGCAACTGGACGGGGTCAAACATAACCGAGGTCCCGATTCCGGACATGTTTCCGAACGTTTGTGTTTTGAATCACGAGGACTTCGTTCGGGCGAGAAAGATCGTGACCGATTATTTTCATGCTCCACCCCAAGCAAGCGAAGAGTGGGAGTGCCCGAAGTGCGGGGAGAAAGTGGACGGAGTGTTTTCGGAGTGTTGGTCTTGCCAAGCTCTCCGAGAAGGCGAGAACTGACCCTAAGGAGCTTGAGTTGCAGGCTTGTCCTGCAATTCCCGGATCCATTTGCGGTGTGGGCCGGACAGGATGAGATCGTCCAAGTCCGTCCGACGAACCCATCGGTAACCCTCGGGCAGGGTAACTTTTGTCCTCTTGGGTAACACCGCCCTATGAATTTCCTCCTCGTAATCAACTTGTCCGATGGTGCGTTTTTTTGTGGTCAAATGCTTGGCCTTGCGGGCGAGATCCTCAAGCTCAACGGGAAGCTTCTCCGGCAACTCGTAGATTCCCCCCAACCTGGCCGAACCTTTGGCTCCCGAACCAAGGAGCAGGCCATCCTCCGACTCGATCCAGTATCGGGTTATCTTCTGCTTGGATTTCTTCTTTTTGGCCAAATTCGGATATCGTGCGAAATCTCCGGTTTGGCCCGCTTTGCAGAAATCGATTACCGGACAAGTAAGGCAAAGCGGAGATTGTCGGTGGCAAACGGTCGCCCCGAGTTCCATCATCGCCTGGTTGTAGTCTCCCGGACGGTTGGTATCGAGGAGCTCGGCTGCCAAGGGCCGTAGTTTCTTTTGGGCGGTCGCCCCGTCCTTGAAAAGCTCGTCCTTGGCGAAAAGGCGGGTCAGTACACGGACCACGTTACCGTCGCAAACCGCCTCCGGGCACCCGAAGGATATGCTGGTCACGGCCGCCGCCACGTAGGGACCGATCCCAGGAAGCGCTTGCCAAGATTCGGCATCCTCGGGAATGGTTTTCCAAGAATCCACCTGCCTGGCCAATTTATGAAGGTTGCGGGCTCGGGAATAGTAACCCAGTCCTTCCCACGCCTTGAGCACTGCTTCCTCGGTGGCTTTGGCCAAGGCCGTAAAATCAGGGAACAGGTTCATCCATCTTTCGAAATAAGGCAGAACGGTTGATACTCTGGTTTGTTGAAGCATGAACTCGGAAACAACCGTTTTGTAGAGGCTTGGTTGGGAGCGCCAAGGAAGCTCCCGTTTGTATTCGTCGTACCAGGTAAGCAAAGCCTTCCGAAAGGGCTCAAGCCTTTCGGAATCGGAGGGAAAAGGGTCTAAAATATGGGCAGGCATGCTTGGCGGTTGCTTTTTTCAAAAGTCTTTTCCAAATATATCCCGCTTATGGCAAGCGCAGCTTCAAATTCCGGTGGAGAGGAGAAAAAGAAAAAATCCATGTACACCCTCAAATTAAAGGGTGATCAATTGGACAAGCTTGGTCAGGCTCTTTCTTCAAGAGGTTGGCCTACCCGGGAAGTTCAGTATGCCCGTCATGCCTTTGACGGGGATCAGGTGAAGGTCGTCGCCTACGAAAGCGGAAAACTCGTCGTTCAGGGCAGGGGGACCGAAGATTTCGTGACCAACATTCTCGAGCCCGAGGTCACCGGTGAATTTCTGCTTGGCTATGAAGAAGTGAACAACCCGGAATGGTTCGAGCCTCATGCCGGACTGGACGAGAGTGGAAAGGGCGATCTTTTCGGTCCGGTAGTCACCGCCTGCGTGATCGGAGACGGAGATATGGTCCGTTCTTGGATGGAAGCGGGTATCCGGGACAGCAAGACCATAACCGACGGGGCCATCCTCAAGATGGCCAAGCATATTGCATCGACCAAAGGGGTGGTCATCAAGACCGCCTTTACGGGCATGCTCAAGTATAACGAGCTGTACGGCAAGTTCGGGGACAATTTGAACAAGTTGCTCGCTTGGTTGCATGGGCGGGCTCTCAAGGACGCTCTTGAACTGAGGAAGCCCGCATGGGGCTTGCTCGACCAGTTTTCCAAGCAACCCCTCGTTCAGAAATACGTCGAAGGCACGGGGTTCGATCTGCAAATGAGAACCAAGGCGGAGGAAGATCCGGTCGTCGCCGCGGCCTCGGTCATCGCTCGGGCCACTTGGCTCGAGCAGATGAAAAAACTCGAGGAACTGGCTGGTTGCGCCATTCCCAAGGGATCGGGAGCTCAAGCCAAAGAGGTTGCCACCCGGCTTTTCGAACGTTTCGGGGAGGAACGGATGGGGGAGTTTTGCAAATTGCACTTCAAGACCGCCTACGAGGCAATGGGCAAGACTCCGCCCGCCAAGAAGTCTTGGAACCCGAATTGGCGCAAGTAAGCAGGTCAGGTAGGCACGATGGCAAACCCCCGTTGGACTTACGATCGAAAGGAAGCGAAGCGGTCCTTGGGGATCGTGGGGGTGGACGAGGCGGGTCGCGGATGCCTGGCCGGTCCGGTGGTGGCCGGAGCCGTGGTTTTGCCCGCCGAATTCTTCCTCAAGGCAGCCAACCGAAAAGCTTGTGCCGAAATGAACGATTCCAAGCAATTCCCCGAAGATCGACGGGAAGAACTCTATTCCGTGATCCTGAACTTGGCCGAGCGAGGGGAGTTGTTCTGGGCTTCCGGCGAAGCTTCGATTGAAGAGATCGAGGCCGAGAATATCGTGGGCGCGACCTGCTTGGCCATGAAGCGGGCCATGGACGGGGCTTCCGAAAAGAGCCAAGGCCTTTGGTCACCTGAACCGAAGTCCGAGGACGATCTTTTTTCAAATACCGGTTCATCAACGGACGTAAAACGTTGGGTCACCCGGGTGGACGGAAGGCCGATGAAGAGGCTTCCTTATAAGCACACGGGCTTGATCAAGGGGGATACCATCTCGCTTGCCATAGCCATGGGATCCTTGATTGCCAAGGTGACCCGTGACCGGTTCATGAGAAAATTTGCGGAAGAGTTTCCCGACTATGATTTCTCATCCAACAAGGGCTACGGTTCGCCTAATCACCTTAAGGCCTTGAAGGAAAGTGGACCGACTCGCCTTCACCGTCCGCGCTTTCTCCGGAACCTTCTTCCGGTGTCCGAACAAGCAAAGGAAGAAGACTCGCAAAGCCAGTTGAGTTTCGGATAGAAACCTCCTAAGATAATTCGTTCCAATGATTTTACTGGGAGTCAATGTCGATCACGTAGCCACCATTCGGCAGGCCCGTTACCGGGACGAACCGAATACGCACGGGGGCTTTGTCGAGCCTGATCCCGCCGCCATGGCCTGGTTGGCTGAAGAGGCGGGTGCGGATGGCATAACCATGCATGTGCGGGAAGACCGCAGGCATGTCCAAGTCGAGGATGTTCAACGCTACCTCGAACGCAAGAAGACGAGGCTCAACCTCGAAGTCTCCCTTTCTACGGAAATGGTCGAACTGGCTCTTTCCCTCAAACCGGAGAGCGTTTGTCTGGTTCCCGAAAACCGCAAGGAAGTCACGACCGAGGGGGGATTGGACGTAGCGGGCAACCTCGAACGTTCACGCGAGGTGGTCGGCGCATTCTTGGAGGCCGGTATTCCGACCAGCATGTTCATCGATCCGGATCCCGCCCAACTCGAGGCCTCGGCCGAGATCGGATCTCCCTGGGTCGAGTTGCATACCGGTAGCTTTGCTCGAGCTTGGTTCGATTCCGTAAACAGAGAGAAGGAATTGGGCACACTTCGTTCGGGCATGGAACTTGGAATTTCTTTGGGCCTGCGGGTCAATGCAGGCCATGGGATCAATTACGAGAACGTGGAGGGGGCCAAGACCCTTGACCAAGTGTACGAGTACAACATCGGACACAGCATCATCTCGCGTTCGGTTTCGCATGGTTTGGCGGAGGCCGTCCAAACCATGCGCAGGATGCTCAACGAGTGAGCGAACCACCCGCAATTCCTTCGGGAACCAATGTCCTTGGCGTGGGGATCGACCAAATCGAGGTAGACCGCATCCGTGATTCCCTCGACAAGCATGGGGAACATTTCCTGAACAAGATCTTTTCTTCCGCCGAGCAGGCCTATTGCAGGGAAAAGGCTAACCCTGCGCCCCATTTGGCAGCCCGGTTCGCGGCCAAGGAAGCGGTTGCCAAGGCCTTTGGAACGGGGTTTGGCCAAGAATTCGGTTGGTTGGATGCTGAGGTGGAGAATGGAGACGAAGGGCAACCCCTCTTGCGTTTCAGCGAAAAGGGGAAGGCCCTGCTCGAGAAAAAGGGGGCGAAGGAGGCCCTTGTCAGCTTGACTCATTTGGAATCCATTGCCTCGGCCATCGTCGTTCTTGTTTCTTCATAATGAATGCCCTGCCTGCCGATCCCATTCTGAGCTGCGAGGAATCCCTTGCTTTTGAAAAATCGTTCTTCAATGGCGACGAAGAACGCGAGTGGCAGGCCATGAACCAAGCCGGTGAATCCATCGGAGATTCTTTGCTCCGCGACATGCGGGAACTCCGTACCATTCCTCCGAGGCCTAGAATTTTGGTGCTAGTCGGCAAAGGACACAATGGAGGGGACGCCTTGATTGCGGCCAAGCGGATGCTCCGGACGATTCCAACCGCCCGGGCCGTGGTTTGGCCGCTTTGTTCATGGGACGAGTGCCGTCGGCATACCCAACGGGCCCGGACCGAGCTTTTGGAATTGGCCGCCAAGCGGATCGAGGAAATGCCTCCCGCCAATGAGGCGGATGGAATCGATTCCCTGAGAAAAAGTTTGGTCGAACAATCCGGCGAACGCGGGTTCGATGCCTCCATTGATGGCCTGCTCGGGATGCAGGCAAGTTTGCCTCTGCGCGAACCTTTGGGAGACTGGGTGAAAGCCATCAACGACTTCGAGGAAATCGCCGTGCGGGCCGCCGTGGACATGCCCACCGGTATCGGGGATGAGCAGGTCGAGGATGCCCTGCGGGCCGATTTCACTTATTGCACGGGCATTGTGAAGAAATCCGTAGTCCTGCCCGAAAACCTGAAGTGGACCGGACGCTTGCGCTACCTCGATCTCGGCTTTTTCGAACAACCCGGGTATGAATCGAATCAAGACCGGGCCGGAGTGCTCCGTAGTTCCGTCTTGAAACGCTTGCGTCGCTTGCGTCCGGCCGTTTGCGACAAACGCGACCAAGGACACCTCTTCCTGCTTGCCGGTTCCCGCGAATTGGGTGGAGCCGCCATGATGGCCGCCCAAGCCGCGCTGAAGGCCGGGGTAGGGCTTTTAACCGTGGGCATTCCCGAATCCCTCCACGCTTCTTTTGCCGCCCGTAGACCGGAAGCCATGTGGGTCCCTCTACCCGAGACCCCGGAGGGAGGGCTTGCTCTCGAAGGTTTGGGCAAAGTTCGGCAATTCCTTTCCAAAGCGACGGCCTTGGCCATCGGACCGGGTTTGGGTACGGAAGGAGAAACCCATTCCCTGGTGAGGGAAACCCTTTCCTTTTTCGAGGGCCCGGTCGTTTTGGATGCCGACGCCCTGCGTCCGGAAATCCTAAGCGATGCTCAAAGCCCCGAACGGCTTGTCTTGACCCCTCATGCCGGGGAATTCGTCCGTCTCTCCGAGGGCCGATCCCCGAAGGAGTACGTGTCTCAGGCCGGAAGCGTTCTCGTGCTCAAGGGGGCTCTTACGGAAATTGTTTCTCCGTCAGCTCATCATTTTTCTTTCGTCGGCAGTTCTCTGCTTGCCCGGGGTGGAAGCGGCGATCTGCTTACCGGGATTTTAGGCGCCCTGCTTGCCAAAAAAATATTCGACGTCCCGACCTCCGCTTCCCTGGCCGTTCTTTGGCATGGCCGGGCCGCCGAGGTGCTAGCCCGTCAAAACGGGCAGGAAGCGGTCTACGCGACCGACCTGCTCGATTTCCTATCCTTTGCCATTCGAAATGACTTCTGACCAACCATCTCTTCTGGTCCTTGCCGCGGGCATGGGCTCGCGCTACGGCGGACTCAAGCAACTCGACCCTGTCGGCCCGAGCGGCGAAACCTTGATGGACTATTCCATCTACGATGCTAAGCGGGCCGGTTTTACCCGGGTCGTCTTCCTGATCCGCCGGGAAATGAGGGACCTCTTCGAGGAACAAGTCGGACGGAAATATCAGGGCATCTTGGAAGTGGACTATGCCTACCAGGACAAGGACGACCTCCCCGGTGACTTTGCCTGTCCTGCGAGGCGTGAAAAGCCTTGGGGCACGGGTCATGCGGTGTGGGCGGCGAGGGAGGCCTTGCAAGGCGTTCCTTTTGCCGTGATCAACGCGGATGATTTTTACGGAGCCGAGACCTTCACCGAACTGATAAAGGCTTTTTCTTCCGAACCCTCCGCCGAAGGAATGCTCGAATGCGCCATGGTCGGTTTCCGCTTGTCCGAGACCCTCTCTGAGCATGGTTCGGTCTCCCGGGGCATTTGCCAGACCGAGGAAGGTTATTTGCAATCGGTCGAGGAATGGACGGAAATTTTGGGTTCGGATCAGGTTTCCGGCAAGAACCCAGCCGGTGAAGTCATGCCTTTGACCGGAGAGGAAGCCACTTCCATGAACGTCTGGGCTTTTCCGCCCGAGGCCTTTTCTCCGCTCGGTGAGGGTTTTTCACGCTTTCTCGAATCCATGCCCGACCCATTAAAGTCGGAATTCTACCTGCCCGCCGCAGTGGACGAATGGATCCGAGAGGGAACGGGTCGGGTCTCGGTCCGATCCGCAAGTTGCTCTTGGATGGGGGTCACCTACAAGGAAGACAAACCCCGGGTACAGGAAGCCATCGCCCGTCTGGTTGACGAAGGGATCTATCCCAGTCCGCTGTTGGGTTGAGTAACGATTCGCCGTCGGGAGTTCGGGGGCTACCCGAAATCCGGGGTAATCTCGATTTCTTCGCCTGATTTGACTTCGATCTTGCCCCCTTTGTCGGGGTCCTCGTCGTTCCGATAGACTTGGACGGTGAGGGCCGCGTTCTTGCGGGTCGGGGTCCAAGCCCATTTACCGATTTCGATAAAATTCATGGGAACTCCCTCGTCCCAACTTAAGCCGGCTCCTTCTCCCCGGAGATAGGGCTTGTTTCCGATTCCGATCATCACGTTGGCCACCACCGAGGTGCTGCCGCTTTTCGATGACTTGGGCTTTTCTTTCGTATCAGGTTCCGGATCGTCGCTTTCGTGCTCTCCGGCCAACAACGCGTCGACTTTCCTCAAGGTCTCTTCGGGATCGGGCAAATCAAGCTCGAGCTCTCCTGTTTGCTCTTCGTCCTCTTCCGCCTCCTCCGCTTTCACGGGTACGGGTGGAATGAGATCCTCCTCTTCTTCGGCCGGATCTTCCTCCTCGGGTTCTTCTGCAGCGGGTTCGGGTTCGTCTTCCTCTGCCCGGGTTTCGGCTTCTTCGTTCTCTTGATCGTCTGCCTCCTCTTCTTCGGTTTCGTCCGAGAGTTCCTCTTCTTTTTGTTCTTCCTCCTCGGAGTCATCGGCGAGGGGATCGATTTCCTCTTGCTCCGTGATTTCTTCGATGGATTCATCTTCCGGTTCTTCTTCCTCTTCGGGTTCCGAGGATTCAGGTTCGGGAATGGAAGAAGCCATTGGTTCGGGGAATGCGGTGGGGAGCTGGTCGACGGTTTCCTGCAGTTTTTCGAGTTGTCCGGAAAGACCCTTCAAGGAGGTTTCCAACTTGCCGATTGATTCGTTGGCTTTGGCAATTGCAGGATCGGGTTCGGGAAGCAACGGGCTTTGCTCACTCAATTCCTGGAGTTGCCCTAGTTTTTCGATGAGTTCATCCTTGGTTTCCTCGAGATCGTTGGCCAACTTGTCGATGCTGGAATTTGCGTCCTCTCCCTTGGAGAGGGATTCGGAAAGAATCTTGTCGACCACGGAGGGGACTTTGTCGATTTTGACGGCCAAGGATTCCAAGTCGCCGCGCATTTCCTTGATATCGAAGTAAGTCTTGCGGTGAAGCTCCTCGTCCTTCCGGTTGGCGGGGTCGAAAACGAGGTAGAGAAAACGGTCCAGCAAATGAGGGATGAAGACGAGAATGGATGCGAGGGCGGATGCGAGAACGCAGGTGGTGATCTGCCACTGGTCGAGCGTATTGTTTTCCTGCAGGTGAAGGTAGGCGAATCCAAGAACCAACGCGAGTATGAAGAGGGCGGACAAATAGAAGGGCCATTTCGTCACGCCGTCCGGGGCATCGTCGTTATCTCCGTAATCCATTACCATCTCACCACTGGGAAGGTTATTGAATTTTTTCGGGAAATAACCAAGCCAAAAAAGCAGTTGGAATCTTCGGCTGCTTAAGTTCGTTCCCGCTCGGGAAAGCCGACTTTTCGATAAACCTTGCCCAAGACCCGGTAGGCCCGCTTCTGGGCTGCGGTCGCTCCTTGGGCCAGGACTGACTTGAGGTAGGCCTTGTCTTTGATGAGTTCGTGGTATTTTTCGCGAACGGGCCGCAGGGAGCTACTGATGATTTCAGTCAAATCTTCCTTGAGCGCGCCGTAGCCTTTCCCTGCATAACTTTCTTCGAGTTCGCCGATCGATTGGCCGGAAAGAGCGGAGTGAATGGTCAGCAGGTTCGAGACCCCCGGTTTATCGGGTGAGGAACGGATGACTGCTTCCGAATCGGTCACGGCGGATGCGATCTTCTTCTTGATTTGATCGGGTTCGTCGAGGACGTAAAGCGTGGCCCGTTCGTTTTCGTCCGACTTCGACATTTTTTTGGTCGGTTCGGTGAGGGACATGATTTTCGCTCCGGTCTTGGGAACGTAGGCGTCGGGGATGGTGAAAGTATCCGAAAACTGATGGTTGAAACGTTGGGCGAGATCCCGGCAAAGCTCCATGTGTTGTCGTTGGTCTTCCCCAACGGGCACAAGATCGGCATTGTAAAGGAGGATGTCCGCCGCCATGAGAACGGGGTAGCAGAGCAGTCCTGCGTTGATGGATGCTTGAGGCCTTGCTCCATCATGGGTGAACTTGACCTCGCCTTCTTCGGTTTCCGCGGTTTTGAAGCCAAGCTTAGCCGCTTTGTCCTTAAACTGGGTCATGCGTTGAAGTTCGCCAATCGGCGTGAGACAGGTAAGGACCCAAGCCAATTCCGTATGACCGATGACGTGAGATTGGGCGAATTGGTGGGATTTTTCCGGGTCAAGCCCACAGGCCACGTATTGGGCCACGCAGTCGAAAACGTTTTGCCGCAAGGTGGCCGGATGAGACGGAGTCGTGATCGCATGCAAGTCGACGATGCCGAAATAGCATTCGTGGTTTTCCAGCATGGTCGACCAGTTGCGCACCGCCCCCAGGTAGTTTCCCAGGGTGAGCTTTCCAGTGGGTTGGGCACAAGTGAGGATAACCTTCTTTTTTTCCTCTTCGGATTCAGTCATAAAGTCTTTACGAATTAATTGGTTGTACAAATGTCTTCATGGCAATTTAATAAAAGGACAATCAAATTTCTCAAAAACCCCTGAATATGGAAACAAATTCCCCTCAATCCGTCCAAGAAGATCTCAAGGAGCTTCTCAAACGTTGCCCGGCGGGTACCTATGAGGCAGCCTTGGCTTTCCGTCAAGACAAGGACGTCAGTCAGATCGAAACGATCGTGATGGGCGTGATCGACCGGCACCTCGAGCCCGAGCAACGTGAAATTTTGTCCAAAAGCGACGACAGCCTGCGCATGTACGAGGATTTGGGCATGGATTCCTTGACCATGCTTGAGATCGTCATGTTGGTGGAGCAGACGCTTCAGGTCAGCATAGACAACGAGGAACTCCGGGATTTGCGAACCGTCGGCGACGTCAAAGCCTACCTTTCCGCCAAAGCCAAGGGGGAAAAGCCACCGATCCGCTCGAAAACCTACCGAATCGAGGAGATTGCCTCCCTGATGCCTCATCGAGAGCCTTTTCTCTTTCTCGAATCCGTCAAGATAGACGGTGATGTTGCGACCGGTTCCTACAAGATTTCAGGCAATGAGTATTTTTTGGAGGGTCACTTCAAGGAGAATCCGGTTTTTCCCGCTTCCATCATGATTGAGGCTTTGGGTCAACTTTGCGTATTCTTCCTTCTCAAGGGAGAATCTTCTGCCCTGAAGTCGAAGGTCGACCCGAACACCATCTTTTTTACTTCCTGCGACGGTGTGAAATGCCGCCGGATCTGCAAACCCGGAGACATACTTTCGATGAAGGTGAAAGTTTCACGTATTCGTCATCCGTTGGCCTGTTTTTCGGGTGAGATCAACGTGGAAGATGAACGAACGTCGCACGCCGAGGAAATCAAATTGGCTTTCGATTATTACCCAGTCATTGATGCCCAGGATTCTTCCAACGTTCCCGAATCAGCCGTACAAGGTGATTTTTCTGCCGAGAAGCCCGCAATGTCGAGCAACGGTTCAAGTCACGCCAGGGAGGACACGGTTCCGCGTTTCGTCAAATACGATCCTGAAAATTGATCGGTTGGCCGAATAACTTCTTTGCCTCAATTCTCCAGTGTCGGGTAAGGTAGCTTTCCTTTACGCCACTTTCCCCAGGCCCACGGAAACCTTCGTGCGGCGTGAACTCTCTGGGTTGGCTGAAATCGGTTTTAATCCCGTTGCTTATTCGATCTGGAAGGGGAAGAATCAGTGGAACGGCAACAAGATCAAACGCTTCCGACTATCCAGTTTGTGGACTTTGTTCTTTTGGATTCCTTATTGGGCTTTCCGCAACCCTCGTGCTTTTGTCGAAGTTCTTGGAGTCCTTTGGTCGAGATCTTGCCCCAACCTGCAAAATTGGAACGAAACCTTTCTAGGTTTGGGTTTTGCCTTGGTCCGGGCAAATTCCTTTCGAAGCCAAGGCTTTTCTCTGATTCACGGAATTTGGGCGACCATGCCGGCAACGGCGGCGCTTGCCATAAGCAAACTGACCGGCATCCCTTTTTCCATGGGGGCTCATGCCTATGACGTTTTCAGGCACGGTGGAGACTGGCTTCTTCCCCTCAAGTTAGAGGAAGCATCGTTCGTGCGGACCTCCTCCGTTTCCTCGGCCAAAAGACTCATGGAAATGAAGGTTCCTCCGGAACGCATCAAGCTCATCCGGCGGGGTCTTTCCCATTGGCCAATTAGAAAATCTTTCGAATGCGTCCACCCGAACCGAATCGAGCTTCTCAGCGTGGGCAGACTGGTTGAAAAAAAGGGCTACTTTCATCAACTTAGGTTGGCGGCGGGGTTGGAGGAGGAGGGGGTTTCTTTCCGCTTGAAAATCATTGGAGCCGGGCCCTTGTCCGGAAGATTGGAAAAGGAGCGCGACAGAATGGGACTAAACGGGAAAGTCATCTTTTGTGGCTCGAGAAACGAAGAACAGACCCGAGACGCCTTTCTTCAAAGCGATGTTTTTCTTTTCACCGGGGTCATTGCCGAAAATGGAGACCGGGACGGGATTCCTAACGTCATACCCGAAGCTCTGGCTTCCGGTTGCCTCGTTTTGGCTTCCGACAAGGCCGGTGCCTCAGAAGCCTTCGTCGACGGCATTTCGGGTTTTTCAATCAACCCACAAAAGTATCAGGAATGGATAAGCTTGCTGCGTGAGTTTTCCAGAAAACCGCAAGACTTTGTCAGGATACGCAAGGCTGGGGTAAAAAGGGCCAAAGAGGCCTTTGACGTCAGGAGGACGGTTCGGTCTCTTCGGTCGGAAATTGAAACGGTCATTCAGGAATTATGAGCGTTCCTTCGGTTAGCGTGATCATTTCCGTTTTCGGTCAATTGCAATACACCAAGCGATGCTTGGCTCAATTGGAAGAAACTTTGGCCGGCAAGCTCGATTACGAGGTCTTGATCATTGACGATGCCAGCAAGGACGGGACCGTTGAGTTTCTCAAAGATCTTGGCGAAGGTTACCGAGTTTTCTTCAACGAAGAGAACCAAGGAT
>JAYOMW010000055.1:0-19233 GCA_038121045.1 Opitutia bacterium | reverse complement strand
CGGTCGTAGCGGATGCTCCGTTCCCGGCAAAACCCAGATACTTCGTCCTCCGTTATCTTTGATCCCTCCGGCAAAGCCTCCACGATCGTCTCGATATAATTATACGCCCGGCGCAAATCCCCTTCGGCCAGCAAGGCAATCCGTTCGAGAACTTTCTTGTCTGCCTTGCAGGAACGCGTTCCCAGTCCTCTCTCCTCATCCTTCAGCGCATGGCTCAATGCCTTTTCGATTTCGTCAGTCGGCAAAGGTTCCAAAGCGAACAATTGGGATCGGCTGAGGAGCGGGTCGATGACGTAGTAGCGAGGGTTGTGGGTGGTCGCACCGATCAGACGGGCCTCGCCCGATTCCACGTCCGGAAGGAGCAAGTCCTGCTGAGCCTTGTTGAAACGATGGATCTCATCCACGAAAAGATAGCAATTTTCCGCCCCATGGTAGCGGACCATTTTTAACGCATCGCGCAAGTCCGCCACATTGGAAGTCACCGCATTCACTTTCACCAACTTGCATCCTCCCTCGGCGGCAATCACCGAGGCCAAAGTCGTCTTTCCTGAACCCGGTGGTCCGGCCAGGATCAAGTTGCCCACACGGTTTTCCCTGATCAAGGACGGGAGCAGGCAACCCTCGCCCAAGATGTGCTCCTGTCCGCGTACCTGATCCAGTGTGAGCGGACGCAACCTCTCGGCCAAAGGCCTGCGAGACTTGGGCCGATTGCTTGGCCCCTCCAATGAAAATTCCCGTTCCTCTTCCTCCATATGGCAGTGTTGTTTATCCAAGCGCGCCTGTCCCCCTTAGGCAAGCGCAGGTAATGATCAACGGTTCGTTATCGTTTGAAAGGGATAATTTTCTCTCCATCTTCAATTTAAGTTGGTTTTGAGTTTTTGATGGGAAGGAACCTGACCATTCAAATTCTCACATGTTGTTCTCGCTCCCGCTTTGGAATTGTATACCGAGGGAGTACGGTTGCCCCCGTTTCGACTTGATCGCATTCCAACCCGAGTACTCTAGTTGGGGGATCGTTGGTTGAGTCGGTCGATGGCGGAGATCGCGGCATCGCGAAGTGGTCCGGGAGATTGGGCCAGTTTTAGAAGGGATGCCCGATCGTCGGGGTGACCAAGATCGCCAAGTGCGGAGATAGCCCGCAGGCGCAGGTAGGGGGATGAAGAACGGTCGTGAGCGAGTGCACGCAGGTAATGGGCGTGTTCGTCGAGCAGGAAATCGCCCACGCTCTGAATAGCTTCGCCACGCAGGATTTCGGAGGCGTGTGGGTTTTGCCCGAGAACGGTGTGCTTGATCCATGCCCCGAGGTACCCGAGCGAGGGCCTGAGGAGCTGATCGGCAAAGGGGGCATCCTGCATGAGATTGAGCATGGTCAACCCGGTTCCGGGTATGGAGGAGCGTCCGAGCGCGGGTTCGGGGATTACGCGGATGATCCCGTCGATGGCTTTACGGATGAGCTCGGGGTTTTGTTCGTGCGGAAGGTCGAGTCCTTCGGGGTTGGGGGTGATCCATTGGGCGAGGTGCTGGAGAGCGTAATCGCGTGGGACTTCTGACTGATTGGGATCAAGCAGGATAGAGAGAAAGGTGGGGACGATGCGTTCGGGTGCGATGGCTTGCAATCGGATTTGCTCCATAATCTCGTTGAGCGTATACCACCATTCTTCGGTGCGGGCAACGCCCGGTCGTTCGGTTAGGTAAGCGTAGAGGGAGTCGACGTCCCTGTTGCTCAGGGTCCGGGCATCGAGTTGGCGTAGTTCGGCGACCAGTTGGTCCGGGTTGTTCCGTGGATCGCCGAGGTGGGCGAAGCGGTTGGAAAGGTGCGTGTGGTCAGGTGCTTGGACGAGGGGCTTCGTTTCAGCGGGCTGGGTGGTTGGTCGGTTGGGGAGCTCGATGAAGTCTGCGGGCTCGGGAATGATAGGTCGCAATAGCAGAACCAAGGTGAGGGCGGCAAGGGTGTAGACGAGCGCGTTTTTCATGGTTTCGAACAAAGAATTCGAAGGTAGGTCGAGGGTTTGTTCATCGATTGGCGATGAGGCGCCCGTTACGGTCAAAGATACGGATTCTGTGGCAAAATCCCCCGCGCATACCATTTGGGATCAGGAAGGATACGGTGTTCACCCCGTTGACGAAATCATCGTGGAACAGCGTTTTCTTCTGCGTGCCGTCCAGAAAGGTAACTCCGTGCCGGAAAATAATCATCTCGATTCGCCCGCCTTCGGGGAAGTGGTCAACTACGATGGGGTTGTCCATTACGTAGTGGGAGGAGAGTCCGTCCAGGCGATAGCTTGAACTGGGTCCGTTCTGAGTAGCGTCGCTAATGGCGATGACATTGAGCTCTTTGACCCCTGCAACGGGTCCTTCCGCGGAGATTCTTGCGAGCAAACGCGCCGGGCCGCGTTCGCTAGGGTGGGCTCTCAAGTGGAGATGATTCCCACGAACGAACCCGGGGTTTTCAAAACGGATCCCCGGGCCACTCTCGAAGAACAGACTGGGCGAGATCTTGGAACGGTGAAAGCGGACGGACAGGGACTTGTTCTGCACGAAATCGAGAGTGGTGGGTGAAAAATTCGCCTGAAGAACCTCGACCTTGAGAATCGCTTCCTCCCCGGGACGGGTCGCCCGGATGAGATGCTGTCCGGATTGCTCGAAGGTGAATATGCGCTCGCCGTTCTGGACGAAGGCATGAACTTGACCATCGGGAAGCTCAAGGGTTCCGTTGGCTTCGCCGGTAAGGATGATAGAGTCACCACGACGCACGAGCAGAGTGGTTCCGGCGAGTGCGAATGGATCGGTTCGAGCCCAGGCGATCGAGCCGGTCTGAACTAGACTCTGTTCGAATCCGACCTCGTAGGGCGTACCCCCGGCGGATGCATCGATCTCGAGGGGCAGATTGACATACCAATGGGTAGGGTCGCGACCTGGAGCGACCTTCTCTCCGTTGAAGGTGACGAAGCTGAAATCACGGGCTCTTCCCTCTAGAAAGGCGGGGGATACCCGGGATCTCGCAGGAGCGGAGCAAAGCTGGTTGTGCTCCCTAAGCAGGTTGACGATCCAGTCGGGTTGTCCGTCCCCGTCCAGATCCCCTCCTTCGGGCCGGAGTACCCGAACGGAGTCCACGGAGAATGATTGACTGACAAACATGTTGCGGATTCGTACCCGCATTTGATGCCGACCGGCCGATAGGTAGGGGGTGACGGCTCGGATGGAATGTTTCCGGTTACTGGTGTAGGTAAGCCCGAAGCCCCCGAGGAAAATTCCATTCACCAAGACCTCGGCCTTGAGCTGCTTGTGGAGGGAGAGATCGCCGACGAGGCTGGTTTGGATCTCAATGACATGGAAACCCGCTTGGCCGAGGTCGAAGTTGAGAGCAAATTCTCCCCGGAAGGCAGTGGGTACGAGACCACGCGAGGTAAGGTTCCATCCGAGCCCTTTGTCGATATTGAGGGCTTGCTCAAGGTCGAGGTCGCAAACCAGGAGTTCGCTTTTCGAATCACTGAGCATGGGGTCGGTGCGGAAGGAATGAATTTCGTCCCCATCGCTTAAGCCGTCTCCGTCCGTATCGGCGGAGGAGGGATCGGTTCCGAGCATGTATTCGTCGCGGTTGAGCAGGCCGTCGAGATCGAAATCTCCAAATTCGCCTTCCCGGGCACGGTCTTCGAGTCCGTTGTCAGTGAGGGAGAGCCCGTGAACCGATTCCCAGCTGTCGGGCAGCGAGTCATCGTCCAGGTCGTCGTCCGGAGGAGGCAGGGTACCGAAGAGATCAGCGGGGACCGGTTCCCTTTCCCCGCCTGGCGGAGTCCAGGCAAGCGAGACATGGGGAAATCCGCCGTGCCCGTGCTGGGCGATGATTTCCACGAGGTATTTGCGGCCTGACTGAAGCTTGACTTCCCCGCTGCGTTGCGAGGCGAAGACGTCCCAACGATTCCTTGAGCGGTAATGAACGCCATGACCAGTGCCGAGGTTCGGGGATAGTTGGGCATGGAGGCGTTTGCGAAAGGGGGTGTCATCCTCCGAGATCCAGAGTTGGGCGGAGGTGCGGGTGCTCAGCCAAAAGCGATGGGGACCGCTGGAAGAAGGAGTGAAGTGCGCCCGCAGGCGATGTCCACTGTAGCTTGAATAGTCTTGGACTTGATCGATGGCAGTCAGCGTCCTTTTCGAAGGTTCCCCGTAGAAGGCATCCGATTGGCGAAGGTCTTCCACGCTGTAATGATAGGCTTGGTTCCAGATGTCATGAACGAAATGGCCGGCTTGCTGGTTGAACGCAAAGGGATCGGTTCCGAGCAGGGATTCGTCCGCGTTGCTCAGTAGGTCGGAGTCGGGATCAGCCAATCGGCTGAATTCGCCGCTCTGAGCGGGATCCTCAGGGTCGAAGCCATGAATGCGTTCCCAGCTGTCGGGTAAATCGTCGTGATCTTGGTCGGTGGCTTCGCCGGCGTAGGGTGTCAAGAGCTCGTTCGGGATGAGGGAGAACTCTCCGGTTTGTCCGGTCGTGGGATCGTATGGAGCCCATTGGACGGTAACGTGATCCCTGCCCCCGCCTTGCTTGTGCAGGACCTCGAGGTAGCGCCCGGTAGTGGCTTCGAGGTAGACGGGGGCGCTGGTCTGGGTGCGGTAGCGGTTCCATTGGTTAGGCTGGGCCCACGGGGAAACCGAGGCGATAACGGTCCGCCCGTCGAACTTGCTCGGGCTGTTCGAGAGAGAGAGCTTGCACTCATCGTCGCCTGCGATACGGAACACTCGGTAGGCGGACTCGGTAGGAGTGAGCAGCCCTTCGATGCGTTGCCCGTAGTTCTGCCCGAAAGAGGGTGAATCGAGAGTTTCGAGTGCGATGAATTCGTTGGGAGCGTGAGGAAAGCGCGGGTAATTGATGAGACCTTTCAATGCTCCCCTACGGATTCCGTCCCAGCGACTGATCAGAACTCCGTTGGAGGGTAACTGAGCCGCACCGGTTTTCTCGACATAGGCGGTGAGGAGATTTCCGGGGATGAGGGAGAATTTGCCAGTTTGCTTGGTTTCAGGATCGTATGGAGCCCACTGAACGGTAACATGATCTCCGCCCCGGCCCTCCTTGTGCAGAACCTCGAGGTAGCGTTCGACACCTGCTTTGAGGTAGACCGGTGAGCTGATCTGTGTTCGGTAGCGGTTCCATTGTCCAGGCTTTGTCCGCCCGGGAACCGAGGCAATCAGAGACTTGTTGAGATAGGGTCCGGAGTCGCCCGAGAGCAAGAGTCGGCATTGGTTGTCGCCTGCAATGCGGAAAACCCGGTGGCCCGATTGGGAGACCGTGAGCACGGCGCGCAAGCGCTGCCCATAGAAATCCCCCGAGCGAGGAGTGCAGAAGCTGTCGATGACCCCGATTGAGTCGGGTGAATGCGGGTATCCGCTAATTTGCATCAGGTCGAGGACGTTGTTTCCTCTTATGTCTTCCCATCGTTCGACGGTAACGGCGCCTTCAAGGGTGTGCCCAAACAAAGAACCGAGGACAAGGCATCCTGCCCAAAGGAGCCTGACGAGAAGTTTTTTTGGAATAAACGGAGCTGATGCAGATGGAACCCAAAGGAATGCAGGGAGGAGCATGGAAAATGTTGTTTAAGGGAGGATGAAGGTGGAGCGAAGAGACGTTCCGTCCATTCAAGATCCGCTTAACTGAGGGCGTGCGCTTTCATTGTCAAATAAAAATAAATTATAATGCATTTAGTTGTTTTTTTTCAGTATACATACACGCTCAGTATGATTCAGGTGGTGGTTTGATGGGTTGCTCGACAAGTTCTTACGAGTTTGTCGGGAAATAGGATTGTTTTTGTTGATTTTCGCTCAAAGCTCGTTAGAAAGTCCCCAAGTTTGGGGGAGTCCGTAGGCGACGGACTGAGAGGCAGGCGCGATCCGCCGGTTACCCTTCGAACCTGATGCGATCACCGTCGCCGTAGGGAAAACTTGATGTCCGCAAGGACTTCGACGATCTACGGCGACTTAATAGTCAAACAAATCATGATAAAGAAAGTCGAAGATCAAAAAGAGGGACAGCACAAGGCGTTCGAGAACTCGAGAAAGATATTTCTCAAGGGATCCCGTCCGGACCTAGCCGTCCCAATGAGGGAAATCTCCCTTTCCCCGACCCACCTGCCTGATGGCGAGCGCGAAGAGAACGAAGCGGTTCGCGTTTACGATACTTCGGGCGCATGGGGCGATCCGGCTTTTCACGGCGATCATGATCGGGGCCTGCCCGCCCTGAGAGCCTCTTGGATTCAGGAGCGGGCTGACGTCGAGGAGGTGGAAGGTCGGGCGGTTCTGCCCATGGACAATGGATATCTTTCCGAAAAGCATGCCGACCGTACCGATGAGCGTACGGGTGAATTGCCCGACTACGATCGATCAAAACTTTCCGTGCTGCGGGCGAAGAAGGGCAAGACCGTAACCCAACTTCATTATGCTAGACAGGGAATCGTGACTCCGGAGATGGAATTTGTGGCGATCCGCGAGAACATGAAGTTGCAGGCTCTTTCGGAAAAGCTCGAGACTTCCCCCGAGGAGGTGAGGAATTCACTGAATCACCAACATGCAGGGGAATCCTTCGGAGCGTCCATTCCGGCCGAAATTACACCCGAATTTGTCCGCGAAGAAGTGGCCAGAGGGCGGGCTATCATTCCGGCCAACGTGAACCACCCGGAGCTCGAACCCATGGCGATAGGTCGCAATTTTCTGGTCAAAATCAATGCAAACATCGGTAACTCGGCAGTGGCTTCGTCCATCGAGGAGGAGGTGGAAAAGATGCGTTGGGCGACCAAGTGGGGCGCCGATACTTTGATGGATCTGTCCACCGGAAAAAATATTCATCGCACCCGTGAGTGGATTATCCGCAACTGCCCGGTGCCGGTTGGTACGGTTCCGATCTATCAGGCTCTCGAAAAGGTGAAAGGCAAACCGGAGGATCTGACATGGGAAATCTTTCGCGATACCTTGATCGAGCAGGCTGAACAGGGGGTTGATTACTTTACCATCCATGCCGGGGTACTTTTGCGATACGTTCCCATGACCAGTCGGCGGATGACGGGGATCGTGAGCCGGGGAGGATCGATCATGGCCAAGTGGTGCCTTGCTCATCACAAGGAAAACTTCCTCTACGAGAAATGGGACGAGATTTGCGAGATCATGGCTGCCTACGACATTTCCTTCTCCATCGGGGACGGTCTGAGGCCCGGTTCGATCGCGGATGCCAACGACGAGGCTCAGTTTGCTGAGCTCAAGACTCAGGGAGAACTGACTACCCGGGCTTGGGAATACGGAGTGCAGGTCATGAACGAGGGCCCGGGACACGTCCCCATGCACATGATCAAGGAAAACATGGACAAGCAGATCGAGTGGTGTCACGAGGCTCCTTTTTACACGCTCGGACCCTTGACCACGGACGTGGCTCCGGGTTACGACCACATTACCAGCGGAATCGGTGCCGCCATGATCGGCTGGTACGGTTGCGCCATGCTTTGTTACGTCACGCCGAAGGAGCATTTGGGTCTTCCTGACCGGGAAGACGTGCGGGAAGGTGTGATTACCTACAAGCTGGCCGCCCATGCAGCCGACTTGGCCAAGGGTCACCCGGCTGCCCAGTTTCGGGACAACGCCCTTTCCAAGGCTCGTTTCGAGTTCCGCTGGGAGGACCAGTTCAACCTGTCCCTTGATCCGGAAAAAGCTCGTGAGTTTCACGATCAGACTTTGCCTCAGGAAAATGCCAAGACGGCTCATTTTTGTTCCATGTGCGGCCCTCATTTTTGCTCCATGAAAATTTCCGAGGACGTCAGGCAGTATGCCCGGGAAAATGGGTACGAGCAGGCGGATGAAGCCCTGAAGGCGGGAATGAAGCAAAAGGCGAAGGAATTCGTGGAGTCTGGAGCGGAAATTTATTCCGAAGAGAAGAAATGAAGGTTCTTCTCAATGATGAGACGCACGAGATGAAAGGGGAATCGACGGTCGGAGCCCTGCTCGAAGAGATTGAGTTAAGCGAT
Source organism: Opitutia bacterium (assembly GCA_038121045.1). Taxonomy (GTDB): domain Bacteria; phylum Verrucomicrobiota; class Verrucomicrobiia; order Opitutales; family Seribacteraceae; genus Seribacter. The sequence continues at coordinate 11,236 of JAYOMW010000055.1, read as the reverse complement.
TTGGCCGGTTGGGCGGTTGCCGTGAACGAACGTGTGATCGCCCGTGAAGAAGCGACTGATTATGAGCTTTCCGAGGGTGACCGGGTGATCCTCGTTCAAGCGACCCAGGGAGGATGAGCAAAAAGTTGCCCATGATGATTTTGATTTCCTCGCCTAGAATGAGGAGGGGTGAGGCGGGTGACTTGGAGGAAATGTTTGATTGTGGATTGGAACGTCTTCATTTGCGAAAGCCTGATCACTCGGCAAAGGACGTTTCCAAGATTTTGGACAAGATACCCGAAAAATACTTGGGCAGGATCGTTCTGCACCGCGTGCCCGAACTGCTTAAGGAGTATCCCTTGGCTGGTTATCATCATTCGTCGAAGGAGAAGCTTCGCGACTTATCTGGTTCATGCAGTCGTTCTTTCCATTCGATCTCGAGCCTCTGTGAAAACCGGGAAAAGTTGGACTACTCGTTCTTTGGTCCGGTTTACAATTCGATCTCAAAGCAAGGCTATGGTCCCAAGGTATCGATCGAGTCCATTCGTCAATATTTTGCCTCGGAAAACCGCCCGCCGGTTTTTGCTCTGGGAGGGATTCGAAGAAACAAGGTAAGAAGTTTGCTCGAACTCGGCTTTTCCGGGGTTGCTCTGCTCGGCGCGGTTTGGGGAAGGAAGGATCCCGTTCATGCTTTGGAAGGTTTTGTGAAGGTTCGTGAGTCGATTCTCCTCGAATCGGAGCAAAGTGCGGTGAAACCGGTGAAGAAGGTGCTCAAAGAGGTGCCTCCGTCTTTGGAATCGTTGAGACAGTGAATGCGGTCGCCCAGTCCTTGCCTTCTTTGCTGGCATTGACAAGAGACGATTCCTGCGTCTCTCATGTCAGCCAGGTTGAGACAATGCTCGGTTGTGGAGTCCGGTTCATTCAATTCAGGAGCAAACTGCTTGGCGGAGCGTCCTTGCTCGAAGAAACTCGGCTTGCAGTGGATTTGGCTCGTCAAGCCGGTGCAGTTCTCATCGTGAACGACAGCCCTGAAGCGGCGGCCCACTCAGGCGCTCATGGAGTGCATTTGGGCGTGAAGGATGCCTCGCTTGCTTCAGCTTGCCAATCGTTGGAAGAAAATGCCATCATTGGTCGAACGGTTCATTCTGCGGAGGAGGCCCGGCAAGTCAAATCGGAGGGCCGGTGCGGATACGTTGGATTGGGGCCTGTTCGTTCATCAAAAACGAAGCCCGGGCTGCGTCCCGTTCTCGAATATCGGGATTTTGCCGAAATCAAAGCCATTCTTGATCCGATTCCGATTTACCTGATCGGGGGGCTGGGGCTTGCCGACTTTGATTTGATCGATGATTTGGGAGTCGCCGGTTTGGCGGTTTGCTCGGCTTTGTCGGCGGAGGGACGTTTTGGAGTAAACCTGAAAGCGTTCGTCGAGCGGGCTCGATCCTTCGAACCGGTGGAGGTTCCGTCATGAAGGAATCGGAGGACTTTCTTGCCCTCGGAGGCGAAACTTTTCGCTCGAGACTTTTCGTGGGCACGGGCAAGTTCTCTTCGGGGGACGTTCTTCGGGCTGCGGTCGAGTCAAGTGGCTCGGAAATGGTCACGGTTGCCATGAAGCGGGCGAACCCGAAGGATGAGGAGGACTCGATACTCGGCTTTCTCGAAACGGACAAAGTGAGGCTTTTGCCCAATACTTCGGGGGTTCGCGATGCCAGGGAAGCGGTTTTCGTGGCCCGTATGGCGAGGGAGGCTTTGTCCACAAACTGGTTGAAGTTGGAAATCCACCCGGATCCCAAGTACTTGATGCCCGATCCGGTGGAGACCCTGGAGGCTACCCGGGCACTTGCCGCCGAGGGCTTCGTGGTTCTGCCTTACTGTCATGCCGACCCCGTTCTTTGCAAGAAGCTTGAGGAAGCCGGTGCCGCCGCTGTCATGCCTCTGGGATCTCCGATCGGGAGCAACATGGGTTTGGAAAGCAGGGAGTTTCTCAAGATCATTATCGAGCAGTCCGAGGTTCCCGTGGTTGTGGATGCGGGGATCGGTTCACCTTCGCAGGCCGCCGAGGCGATGGAGTTGGGTGCGGATGCCGTCCTCGTCAACACGGCCTTGGCGGTTTCCCAAGATCCAGCAAGCATGGGGAAAGCTTTTAGCTTGGGCGTTCGCGCCGGTAGACAGGCGTACCTCGCTGGATTGGGAGAGGTTTCAGGGGTTGCTCAAGCCACTTCTCCTCTCACTGCTTTTCTTGACCAAGCGGAGTCCTGATCAGGATGAAGTATTCTACTTTCACCGAACTTTTTCGAGAGCAGGATTGGAGTCACTTGACTCGCTTGATCATGGAAGCAGGACCGGTAGAGGTGGAGAGAGCTTTGGGGAGTCCTGGCCGTGGCGGGCTGGCGGACTTTGCCGCCTTGCTGTCTCCTTGCGCTGCCGAGAGATACCTTGAGCCCATGGCTCAATTGACCCGTCAGCTCACCCGAAAGCGCTTTGGCAACGCCATTCGGCTTTTCGCTCCGCTTTACCTTTCCAACGAGTGCAACAACGTATGCGACTACTGTGGTTTCAGCTTGGGCAACGACATCCCGAGAAAGACTTTGAGTACGCCGGAAATACTCAGGGAGGCAGGAGTTCTCAAAGGCCTGGGTTTCGAGCACGTGCTCTTGGTAACGGGGGAATCGAGCGTGAGGGTCGGGGTTGATTATCTGGCCGATGCCCTGCGAACATTGCGCCGGCATTTCGCCAATTTGTCCATCGAGGCTCAACCGCTCCATGCATCCGAATACGAGAGGCTCATCGAGGAGGGGTTGCATGCGGTCATGGTATATCAGGAAACCTATGACAAAGAGAGCTATGCGGCCCATCATCTCAAGGGAAAGAAGAAGAATTTCGAATGGAGGTTGGAGACGCCCGACCGGTTGGGGCAGGCAGGAGTGAACAAGATTGGTTTGGGCTGCCTGTTCGGATTGACGAAAGATTGGCGAACCGATGCCTATTTTGCGGGTTTGCACTTGGATTATTTGGAAAAGAAATACTGGAGGACGACTTATTCGATGTCTTTTCCCCGCATTCGTCCTTACGAGGGGGAGATCATGCCGATGGTCGACGTTGCCGACCGCGACCTTGTCCAGCTTCTCTGCGCTTTCCGGATATTCAAGGAGGAACTTGAGTTGACCCTTTCGACTAGAGAGAGTCCGGCTTTGCGCGAGAACTTGCTTCCACTCGGTGTGACCACGATGAGCGCCGGATCGAAAACGAATCCTGGCGGCTATGCTGGCGAAGAGGACTCACTTGAGCAATTCTCGATCTCGGACGAGCGCTCCGCTTCCGAGGTGCGAACGGTGCTTAGGGAGAAAGGATATGATCCTGTTTGGAAGGACTGGGATCCTTCCTACGATCTCGTTCGCTCTTCTGAGTCCAAAGGTTGCGAATTGTTTTCGGAGAGGGAAGAGTCTCTCTCCTTGGCCGGATAACCTCCTGATCTTCCGATGACTTTTTCCGCAGAAGAGATTAAGCAGTACCAACGCCACTTGTCTTTGCCGGGATTCGGTGCAGAGGCTCAAGAGAAACTCAAGGAGGCCGCCGTGTTGGTCGTGGGAGCGGGCGGTTTGGGCTGTCCTGCCTTGCAGTACTTGGTTGCGGCGGGCGTGGGCAAAATCGGAATCATGGATGACGACGTGGTGGATGCTTCCAACCTGCAAAGGCAGGTCCTCTACACGCATGATGACATCGGGCAACCGAAGGCAGCGGTTGCGTCCAATCGGTTATCCAAGCTCAATCCCTTCGTCGAGGTTGTTCCTGTCGTGTCCCGTTTGACCCGGGATAATGCCAAGGATTCGCTCGAGGACTATGATATCGTGGTGGACGGGACCGATTCATTCAATTCCCGATACTTGATCAACGATGCTTGCGTTCTGTTCGACAAGACCCTCATCTACGGCGCCATTCATCAATTCGAGGGCCAGGTCAGCGTGTTCAACTTGAGTAACGGACCGACCTATCGCTGTCTTTTTCCCGAACCCCCGCCAGCCGGTACGGTTCCCAATTGCTCGGAGATCGGCGTAGTCGGAGTTCTTCCCGGGATCATCGGTTGCATGCAAGCCTTGGAGGCGATCAAGGTGATAACCGGAAGGGGGGACTCGTTGAGCGGTAAATTGCTTCTTTACGATGCCATGAGCAACTCGACCCGAACATTGGGGCTTTCCCTCAACCCCCAAAACCGGGAAATTTCCGAATTACCCCAGGAAACGACGTTTTGCGAGGTGAATGAAGAGAAGTTGGATTCCGCAATCGTGGAGATCGAGCCGGTTGAACTTGCCAAGATGATAATGGAACGATCCGATCTTCTTTTGCTCGACGTCCGTGAGGATTGGGAAAGGGAACTTTCCCGTATCGATCCCTCAAGCCATTGTCCGCTCGGGGAATTTTCAAGTCCCGATGGACCGACTTTACCCGCTGACTTTGAGCCTGGCCGCGAGGTGGCCGTCTACTGCAAAGCCGGGGTCCGGAGTATGATGGCATGCCAGGCATTGGAAGAGATGGGCTACCGTAAACTCTACAATTTGAGCGGAGGGATGATGCGCTGGTTGGAGGACGTCGGTTCACCTCCTCCGGTCGGTTAGCCCGAAATGCCCCGTCTGCTGGTCATCGGAGGATCCGACAGCTCAGGAGGAGCGGGAGTATTTGCGGATCTGAAAACATGTCACGATCTTGGCTGCGAGGTTTCCGTTGCGGTTACGGCGGTCACGGCACAGAGCGATCGCCGGCACTATCATTCGCATGTCTTACCCAAGGAGGCTTTGCAGAGTCAATTGCTTGCCCTCGGGGACTTTGGGATCGATGCCGTGAAAATCGGAATGTTGCCTGACCTCGAGTCCATCGAAGTGGTTCGTGATTTCCTTCTCGCTCATTCTTTCGAACATGTGGTCTTGGATCCTGTGTTTTCCAGTTCTTCCGGAGGGAGTCTGTCTACGGAGGAAGGAATTGCCTCTTTGAACAAGCTCCTCTTTCCGCATGTCGAATTGATCACACCCAACTTTTCGGAGGCAAGCCGGTTGGTCAAGCAAGTGGGCTTGCTTTCCGAAAGTCAGGAAGCAATGGCTGTGGCTTGCCTTGACCTCGGTCCGAAAGCGGTACTGGTCAAGGGCGGGCATTGTTCGGGTGAGGAATGCGTTGATTTTCTTGCCACGAACGATGGGGAGAGGCTTGCCTATTCCCATAAGCGTATCCCGGGGGGATCAAAGGTCCGGGGGACGGGTTGCCGGTTAGCCAGCGCCATTGCCTGCTTTCAGGCAAAAGGTTTTGATTTGAAGGAATCGGTAGGAGAGGCTTGCGAATACTTGGCTGGTTATATTTCCGGTCGCATGGACTGTGGTTAGCGTCCGAGTGCCTTTCTGATCAGTTCCTCGGTGGTTGCTCCTTTGCCCAGCGCATCCGCTGCCTTGCGCACGGCTTGGTCGGCTTCGGTTGCTTTGTAGCCGAGGGTAAGCAGGGCGGAGAGAGCATCCTGATAGGGACCGAGATCGTTGAATTCTCCAGAGGCGTCTTCCGTCGCCCCGGTGGAAGAGACAGGAGCGGATTCAATCGTTGTTCCTTTGGGTAATACTTTGTCCTTGAGCTCGACTACGATTCTTTCGGCGGTTTTTTTACCGAGTCCCTGAGCTTTGGAGAGCATGCCTACGTCCCCGCTTGCAATGGATGTTTTGAGGGTAGGCAGGGAAAGAGAACCGAGCAGATTCAGTGCGATTTTCGGACCGATGCCCGATACCTTGTCCACGATCATGCGGAAGAAGTCACGTGATTCGCGATCGGAGAAACCGTAAAGAGTTTGGGCATCCTCCCGGTAAACGGCTTGAGTGTAGAGTTTGATCTCTTTCCCGAGCGCAGGCAATTTCTCAGAAGTGGTCAGCGGAATGTGGACCTCGTAGCCGATCCCTCCTACTTGGATGATCGCGAGGTTCAGTTGGCATTCGACCAGGTCTCCTTCGATAAAGGCAATCATGTCAACCTTTCCCTGTCAGGCTTGCAGACCGAGAACGTCCTGCATGGAGTAGAGTCCGGCGGGCTGCTTTGAGACCCACTTGGCCGCCTTGAGCGCTCCGGCTGCGAAAATCACCCGGTCGGTGGCTCGGTGGGTGAGTTCGATCCGCTCGCCGATTCCCGCGAACATGACGGTGTGCTCACCAACGACGTCGCCTCCGCGCAGGGCATGGGAACCGATTTCCTCATCCTTGCGTTCTCCGACCATTCCGGATCGTCCGTGCGAAATATCGTCTTCACTGAGTTTTCTCGAGTCCTTGATGATCTCGAGCAAGCGGTCCGCGGTGCCACTGGGGGCATCTTGCTTCAGGCGATGGTGCATCTCGATGACTTCGGGGTCGAAACCGCTCCGGGCATCGAGGACCCGAGCAGCCTGCTGGGTGAGGTAAAAGAGGAGGTTTACACCGGTTGAGAAATTGCCCGCCCAGACCATGGGGATTTTCGAGGCTATTTGTTCGATGACTTCTCGGTCATCCGTATCGTGCCCGGTGGTGCCTATGACCATGGGTTTGCCGTGTTCGCCCGCCAATTCGGCAAGGGGACGAGTGGCGTCGCGGAGGGAAAAATCAATCACCAAGTCACAGTCCGAGATCAATCCGGCTGGGTCGTCTCCCAGATCGACCGGGTGGGTGATCCGGCAATCATGATCATCCGCAATCGAGGAAATGGCTTGGCCCATCCTGCCTTTGGCTCCGCTGAGTAGGATTTTCAATGACATGACGAAGGGAGCTTAGAGATTGAGGGACTCGGCGATCTTACCCAAAAGTTCAGAGTTTTGCCGGGATGGGGGAGTGAGAGGTAAGCGAACTTGAGCCGAGGAAATGAGGCCTTTCGTTTCCATGAGCGTTTTGACCGGGACGGGGTTTGGTTCGCAAAACAGGTCGTTGAAGAGACGGTAGTGTTCGAGGTGGATTCGTCTGGCTTGTTCATAGTCTCCCGAAAGGGCTAGCCGAACTAATTCGCCGACAACGGATGGAATGAGGTTTGATGCCACGCTGATCACACCCTTTGCCCCGCAAGCCATGAAGGGAAGGGTGAGTCCGTCGTCGCCCGACAAAGTCACAAAGTCATCGCCTAGGGCACATACGGTTTCCGAAACCTTCGACGACCGTCCGCCTGCTTCCTTGAGGGCGCAAACATGCGGATACTTTTCGTGAAGACGGGCGACCGTGGTGGTGGAAATTTCGATTCCGCATCGGGAGGGAATGGAGTATAGGACAATCGGCTTTTGCGTTCGTTCCGCCAAGGCTCCAAAATGGGCGAGCAGTCCTTCCTGGCTAGGTTTGTTGTAGTAAGGAGCGACGAGAAGAAATCCGTCCGCCCCCGCCTTGTCCGCTTCTTCGGTCAGGTGGATGGCTTCCCTGGTCGAGTTAGCGCCGGTTCCCGCTATGACCGGAATCTTGCCGTCCACTTGGGAAATGGTTTCCCGAATGACCTGGAGGTGTTCCTCTTTGGAAAGGGTGGGGGATTCTCCGGTGGTGCCGCACGGCACGACTCCGGAAATTCCCGAATCCAACTGTCTGGCCACGAGGCTTTCCAGATCCGCATAGGAGACGGCCCTGTCTTTCATGGGTGTAATGAGAGCAGTGTGTGCTCCGTGAAGTAGTTTCTTGTCCATTTTAGATAAATATGTGAGAAAGTGTGTTCCCGCGTTTATTTCTCTTGTCCTTTCTCGACAGGAAAATTTGAGTGGTCAACTTTTTAATGGTGGAAACACAAAGGATTCGTAATTTTTGTATCATCGCTCACGTCGATCATGGCAAGACAACCTTGTCCGATCGTCTTCTTGAGCGTACCCGCACCGTCATGGCCCGAGAGATGAAGGACCAACTTCTCGATTCCATGGACCTGGAGCGCGAACGCGGAATTACCATCAAGTGTCATCCGGTTTCGATGACCTATTTGGCCCAGGATGGAAAAGAATACCTGTTCAACTTGATCGACACGCCCGGTCACGTTGATTTCTCCTATGAAGTTTCCAGAAGTCTTGCGGCTTGCGAAGGCGCCTTGCTTTTGGTCGATGCGTCTCAGGGAGTCGAGGCTCAGACTTTGGCCAACGCACAACTTGCGGATGCCCAAGGATTGGATATCATACCCGTGATCAACAAGGTGGACTTGCCGAGCGCCGACGTTGATCGGGTGTCCAAGCAAATCGAGGACATCCTTGCCATTCCCGCCGAAGATGCCATCCAGGCAAGTGGAAAGTCGGGCATTGGGGTAGACGAGATTCTCGAGGCGGTGGTTCATCGTTTGCCTCCACCAAGGTGGACCGAGCATCCGAAACCGAGGGCCTTGGTCTTCGATAACCAATTCGACGCATTCAAGGGAGTGATTTGCTATGTTCGTGTGTTTTCGGGGCAATTCCCCAAGAACGGAAGTCTTGTCCTGATGAGCGACTCTAGGAAAACTCAAATCAAGGAACTTGGAAAGTTCTGCCCCCAACCGGTTCCGCACGAATCTCTCGTCGAGGGGGAGGTCGGTTACGTGGTAACGGGCATTCGCGACGTAGCCGAGATCAAAATCGGGGATACCCTCACCCTTGCCGAGTCCGCAGCCGAGGAGATGCTCCCGGGTTACAAGGAGGTTCGTCCGATGGTTTTCAGCGGACTTTACCCGATCGACACTTCGGATTACGAGAAACTCAAGAAGAGCGTGGGCAAACTTCGCCTGAATGACGCCGCCTTTACCTTCCAATCCGAGACATCCGTTGCCCTGGGTTTTGGTTTCAGATGCGGTTTTCTCGGGCTGTTGCACATGGAGATCGTTCAGGAACGGCTCCGCAGGGAATACGATATCGATTTGATATCGACCTATCCCAGCGTGGTCTACAGGGTGCACCTGACCGGAGGCGGGGTTCTTGAGGTCGACAATCCCCTTGAATTACCAGACGTGACAGAGGTTCTGAAAATCGAGGAACCCACGATTCTTGCTCGCATTCACGCCCCGAACAACTCGATCGGGGATCTTTTGGCTTTGGTTACCGAAAAGAGAGGGTCTTGCAGTGATACCGAAACCATTGACGAGACCCGCGTGATGATGACTTGCCATCTGCCGCTCAACGAAATTTTGGTCGACTTCAACGACCGGTTGAAGAGCGTAACCCACGGATACGGTTCGATGGATTACGACATGAGCGAATACGTCGAGTCTTCGCTCGTCCGCATGGAGATCCTTGTCAATGCCGAGCCTGTAGATGCTTTTTCAACCATCGTTCATCGTGACAAGGCGGAATCGCGGGGCAGGGCGCTCTGCGCCAAACTCAAGGAGATTCTTCCCCGTCAGCTTTTCAAGATAGCCTTGCAGGCTGCGGTGGGAGGCAAGGTGATTGCCCGGGAAACCATAAGCGCCTTGAGGAAAGACGTGACGGCCAAGTGTTATGGCGGGGACATAAGCAGAAAAAGAAAATTGCTTGAGAAGCAAAAGGAAGGCAAAAAGCGAATGAAGCAAATAGGAAACGTGAACATTCCCCAGGAAGCCTTTGTGCAGATTTTAAAAAGTTCGAGCTGACCACATACTTTTCAATGACATCCGAAAAAAAAGCCACCCGTTCTCAAAAAAAAGGAGCCAAGGAAATCCTCCGTCTCGGTCTGAAAGCGTTGTCTTACCGGCGTGACCTTCTTTCAAAAGATGAACTGGACGCATTGATCTCCTCTTGCGGGGCTTTGCAGGAAAGTTTGTCGACGAAATCCATAACCGGTCGAGAACTGGAAGAGAAGGCCCAGTTGGTCGACGAGGCGTTGCAAAAATCCGGTGGCCTTTATTACCACAAAAAAGGTTGGGTGGAAAACATAGAGATGTTGCTGGTTGCCGCCATTGTGGTCATAGGGATCAGGAGTTTCTTCCTGCAGCCTTTCATCATACCTACGAATTCCATGTATCCGTCTTTTTACGGTATGCAACCTCATGTCTATGAGGCGCAAGAGGAACCGAATTTTGCCGAACGGGTGATCGACAAGATTTTACTTGGGGCTTCCCATTACAAGTTGGAAGCGCAAAGTTCGGGCAAACTTTATCTTGTTATGCAAGAAGGGGGAAGAACCAGTCGTCAGGTGACCAGCTCGTTTCCGAACGGGAGATTCTTTCTGATTCCGACGTTGGTGAACGAATTCGTTTTTGAAATCGGCGGCAAAGAGCATCTGCTGCAGGTTCCCGCCGAATTTGATTTGAACGAACTGTTGGCCAGGAAATTTGCCGGAATCTCCGATCTCAATCAACTGGAGAGAGTCGTAAAGCCGGATCTTGGGTATACGGGAAGCAGGCTTAAGCTCTCTGATGATCCTTTCGAGGAAGGCGACGTTGTTTTGGCTTTCGATATTCTTCTTGGCGACGCCTTGTTCGTCGATCGGTTCACTTATAACTTCGTCAAGCCCAAGGCCGGGGACCCGGCGGTTTTCCGCACCGGATCGATTGATGAATTCAATCATGAACTGGGAATTTTTCCGCAGGATCCAATGCCAATGCCGCGAATCGGAGAGGACAAATACTATATCAAGCGATTGGTCGGAGAACCGGGAGACGAGCTTCGATTGACCATTCCAGAGGAGTTTGGCACGAAGAAGTTTACCGGCAATCGCAACTTCGCCGACCTTCTTGTCCGGGGGGATCCGGCCATACTGGAGAGGAACGGTCAGCCCATCACTGGATGCATTGCCTTTGATGAGAACCGCCACTTTGTCGAATCCCTGATCAAGGATCCGAATGCCACAAGCAAATACGGTTACCCCGGATACCGGGCGGAAGGCCTCCTGACGGATGGAGAAACTCTCCGGATTCCAAGCAAGAATTCACCAAACAATCCAACCGGCCAAAATGCTTATTTCGCAATGGGTGACAATTCCACCAACAGCCTGGACGGTCGATCGTGGGGTTTCGTGCCAGAGAAGGCAATCATCGGTCGGGCCTTCGTTGTTTACTATCCTTTTACCAAACGTTGGGGGCTATCAGACTGATTGCATAATATGCTTTTTGACAATTATTTATGGATCAAGCCTTTCTCTTTACCCTTGAGTAAACTTCGCACAATATGCATTATGTCTAATTAAGCTTTCTCGAGCTCCGGCATGAAACCAATTCTATCTCTTCCCTCGTGGATTTCGCAAAGAGCGGCAGGATGCCTTCTTCATCTCTCTTCCCTTCCCGGTTCGTATGGCATTGGCAACCTTGGATCCGCCGCTCGTACCTTCGTAGATTTTTTGACCGAATCTGGAATCCGCTTTTGGCAAACTTGCCC
>JAYOMW010000054.1:15849-19302 GCA_038121045.1 Opitutia bacterium | reverse complement strand
CCTTTGCTTTTGAACCTCAGCCGCCGAAGCAGAACAAGTTCCTTTCCCCGCGGATCAGAATCCGCCCCTTGATGGGAACGGGGGAGGCAATGACACGCTCGCCCATATCGTTCTCAGCCAAAAACTTGAACCCATCGGTAACGTCGGCAACCAGAATTACGCCATCCTCACGGGGCGCGTAGAGCTTCCCTCCGGCTATCGCGGGTGATCCGTAATAACTCGAACTGGCCCGAGGAAAGGCATCTTCCCAATGGCTTTTGCCCGTCTTCGGGTCAATGCAGTGAACCTCGCCGCGGTCACGCAAGACGTAAACTTTTCCATTTGCCACCGCCGGAGTGGGAACGAAAGATCCGCTGTCCGTCCGCGTCCACATACGGTGGGTATCCGTAACGTCTCCCTTGCCACCAAGTTTGATTCCCGCCAAATGAGTACCCCGACCATAGGGCACGACCGCTACGTCCCCTGCCACCACTTGCGATCCGACCACCACCCAGTTCTTTTTTTGCTTGGGGTTGAACCCCGTCGAAACCCACAAGATGGAACCATCCTTGGCCGAATGAGCGGATAGTCTCTCGGCTCCCCAGACAAGGATCGCTTCTTCCCCTTTGTGCCTGATGAGGGTAGGCGTTGCATAACTGTGGTCACACTCCGGGGGTGTCTCGTAATTTCGCTCCACCTTCCACGCGACCCGTCCGCTTTTCGGTTCAAAAGCGATGAGCCAGGAATTGTTTTTCCTCATCAAGGCCACAATCACGTATTTGCTCGTAAGAATCGGGGAAGTCCCGAAGTCCCAGTAAAGAGTGTCTTTGCCGTGGGAAGTAAGATCGTTTTTCCAAACGATCTTTCCTTCGAAATCCAAGCAAGCGAAATTTCCGCTCTTGAAAAGGGCGTAAATACTCTTTCCATCCGTCACTACGGAAGGGTTGCTTCCCGACCCGTTCCTGTGCTTGCCCTTGCGCTCATCGCCGACCTGCTTCTGCCAAAGTTTCCTCCCATTCCAGTCAAAGGCCAATACGGCATCCTTTCCCTCGTCCGGAGAGGTCAACAAAACGTGATCATCCCAAACGACCGGGGTCGAACAACCTTTTCCCGGCAGGGCCACTTTCCAAAAAAGGGTTTCTCCAACGCTGAGCATGGCGGGATAAGTGCCCTTTGAGTTTGCTCCCGAGGCATCGCGCCCTCTCCAAGCCGGCCAACGCCGTTCCTGTTCGGCGAAAGCGGAGCTTGCCACAACTGACAAAAGGCAAATCGAAGTCATGATTCTATTCATAGATCCACTAGCAATGCAGGAAGGCTTTTCGAGCAAGCTTAATAGACAAGAACTGAAAAATCTAATCCAGACAAATCAGCATACCTCTTGACCAACGGAGATCGACTAACTACTTCTACAAACTATGTACGAACCTACAGTTACTTACTCATCGAATCCGGAACCCGAACTCTTTATATCAATTTTAATTATCACGATAGCCGTGGTGGTCGGTTTACTAGTGGGGACTGCGATCAGTGCTGTCCTATGCTACTTCGTTTCAAGTTGGCTCAAAGAGGTACCCGAGGAGGATCGGGTCATGAACCCTGGGAAAGTTTGGCTTCTGCTCATTCCTTTATTCAACTTCTACTGGATGTTCCGAGTTTACATGCTGGATATTCCCAAATCCTTCAAAAACTACTTTGACCGAAAAGCAGACCGACTAGTTGGAGACTGCGGCAAAAACTTGGGCCTTTGGCTGTGCATATGCACTTTGGGTAGCTTAATTCCGCTTCTCGGCAGCCTTGTGAGTATAGCCGGTCTCGTACTCTATGTTCTTTGGTTGGTCAAGATCCACCAACTTAAGAACAAAATCATAGCCAATAGAATTTCTGTTTCCCAAGCCTAGGGCAATTCCCTCAAGCGCATACCCCGATAATCGATCGGCGCTCCCTCCGACTCCATGACCAGGTGACCCTCGCTCGGCTTGCAATCATAGCCACCCGACACCTCCTCCCCGTTGACCCAGAGGCGCACCTCCCCGTTGATTGCACGGACGTAGTAATGATTCCACTGACCGTGCGGACGGGTCAGGCGCTTGGTGGGAAATGAACGAGCACTGTTCGGTTTGCCAACCTTGTACTTCGTCCCGTCCTTCGCGACATAGGTAATTTCGGGAGTGAAGGCTTTCATTCTCCCGACTCCCACCGGGAAGACGTCTCCATGACTGGTAAACCAATCCGAATGCTTGCCCTTATTCTTCAAATGATTCTCCTCGTAGCCCAAATCAAGGATTTGAATTTCGATCCCTTGAGGAAGTCTGCCCCGAGGGAGCTTGTCCAATACGTCACGAGGGCACCAAATGAAGATGCCCGCATTCCCAGCATATCGAAGGTGCTTCCATTCGAGAACCATTTCAAAATTCTTGTATATTTTTTGGGAACGCAGACCTCCGTTGGGCTTTCCCGTGCAATGCATCGTGCCATCGTCCTTGAATTGAAACGTTTCAGGATCGCAGTTCACCTGGGCAAAGTCCTTTTCGTCCAAGGAGACCCAACCCGGACCGGCAAAACCGTCTACAAAAGACTTGGGCGAGGCTCCTTTTTCACCAAGCAAAGGGAAAACCGCACAAACGAAAAAAGAAATCTTGAGAAAATGGATCATTCCCGAATTTGATTCAGACGCAACGACATGGCAAGAGTCATCGCTTCGTACTCGAAACTTTGTCTTTCGGGAAAAGGTTTCCGGGAAAGAAGCCCCAAGCTATCCAATCAAAAGAGCTAAAAGCGCCGACAACTCAGGGAGTGGCACGCTCGAAGGACTTGCTCGAGAAATTGTAATAGGTTGTGCCCGGCAGTTTCAACATGAGATAGATCCAAGAAGCATCCTTGTGCCTGTAAAGATGGGGATAAATGCCGGGGCCTGTCCAAAGCCATTTTTGATCGGGACTCCAAAGCCAAAGGGAATTGGCATCCGCCTCGGCCGAGTAGAGCCATCCGTGCTCCCGATGCAAAATCCAACTGACTTCTTCGTAGGGTTGATAAAAGGTTCCGAACCATCCGGACTCTTTCCAACCAGGCTGCGACGAACGGACGGAATCAGACAAAGTCGAAGGCAAAAGGGAATTATCAAGGGCGGAAGATATGGTTTCTCCGGGTTTGACCCGGATGAACAAATGAGCCGTCAGACCCTGACTGGTGGCTTGCAGGGCAACCCGGGACCTTTTGGATATGACTTTGGCCTTCGCAAGGATGCCAGCGGAGGCTTCTTCGATGGAAACTTGATCGCTTGCGCTCGACCACTCCACCGCCGTAAAGGGCAAATGAGTAATCGTCCCATCATCCAACTGAAGAGCAGCCCGAAGCAGGGAACTCTCTCCGGACAAAAGGGTGCTCTTGGTGGCCGTCGCCGCCAAACCGACTGGTTGGGCAAAATCCGCAATCGGTCCGACCTGATTGACGATGCTTCCGCTTGAATCCTGGGAA
>JAYOMW010000054.1:0-15749 GCA_038121045.1 Opitutia bacterium | reverse complement strand
CATTTCTAGGGCTGAGCTACCTGAATGCAATGACTTTTGATTTTGGTCCGCTTAGCCAATCCAGCGTGATCGAGGTGGAGCTCAAGACAAACGGGAATTTTGCAAAACATGGCATCAGAGGAAACTTTTCGAATATCGGAGGGCAAATCCAATTCTTTCCATCAAACCCTACTTTGAGCGATGGAGAAGTATTGCTCGATGCCCGCTCACTTCGATTTGGCTATAACCGAACGAACCTGGATGCCCAGAAGGATGACTGGTTGAGTTCGAAAAATCACCCCAAAATCGCTTTCAAATTGAAAAGCCTGAGCAATATCGTCTGGAAGGAAAGATCACTCTTCGCCCGAGCGCACGGTTCACTCTCTTTCAAAAGGATCAAACACGATTTTTTCTTTCCCGTTGAGATTCGCTATTTCCGCACCGAACGAAAAAAATATGACGGGAAACGGGGAGACTTGATTACAATCAAGGGAGAAAAAAGCTTGAGATTAGAGGATTTGGACATGGCGCAAGGTGCCAAGCTCGGAGAAATATCGAATGTAGTTTTGGTAAAGATTATGTTGGTCGGCGCATCGAAT
Organism: Opitutia bacterium; assembly: GCA_038121045.1. Taxonomy (GTDB): domain Bacteria; phylum Verrucomicrobiota; class Verrucomicrobiia; order Opitutales; family Seribacteraceae; genus Seribacter. Next base: position 15,171 of record JAYOMW010000054.1, on the reverse strand, counting down.
CGGGTTCGTCCTCTTCTCCCTACCCGCCTTCTCGTTTCACCTTAGCGCATTCGCCAAACGCCTAAAACTCCCAAAAGATCCCGTTTAAGAGGGTTGCCAGGTGAGGGCATGACAAAGAGCCAACCCCAAACCATCAGACTCGTCAAAAGGAAGAGCCTCGGGCAAACCGAGCATTTGGGCAAGAGTTTGGGCCATTTGTTCCTTGCTTGCCCGACCAAAACCAACGACAGCCTGCTTGACCCGCAAAGGAGCGTATTCGAAGACCGGAATCTCCCGTATGGCGGCGGCCGACAGGGCGGCTCCACGGGCAGCGCCCATGATTTGAGCAGTCTTGAAGTTTTGAACGTAGATGGTTTCCTCGCAGGAAAGATGACGAGGCGTCCAAAGATCGATAAGATTCGCCACGGCTTGATGAATCAAGCCGAGACATTCGATGGGCGAAATCTTGGGCTTGAGCCTGATCGTTTCGGAATGAAGCAGCTTGTAGCTCGAACCGGCACACTCAAGCACGGCCAATCCGGTTCCCCGCAAACTCGGATCAACTCCCAAAATCCGCCCCTCGTAGGGCGTCTTCTTGAGCAATAAGCTCGGATCGACCGATTTCGAAGCGGTTGATTGACCGGCCAAGTGCTTGGCCCATAACTTGCGTGAACTTCGGCTCATGCTTTCAATCCTAAAAAAGCATTCGGATCCCTGCAATGACGATAAAGAGCCACACCAATCGCTCGAAAAGCGCTTGGTTTATGAATTTGACCACGAAGGGAGCAAGGGCGGCTCCCATGACTGCGGGAACAAACATCCACCAACTCACCGACATGGATTCCCAGGTGATGATTTCCAAATCGATCATGAAGGGAATCTTGACGACGTTGACGATAAGAAAGAGCCAAGCCGAAGTGCCGATAAAAGCATACTTGGGAAGCCCCATGGCGAGAAGATAAAGCTGAGCGACGGGTCCTGCGGCGTTAGCGAGCATCGTGGCCAATCCACCGAGCAAACCGAAGAAAGCACCCAGGACGACCGACCCTTTGGGCGAAGAGCCGGAATCTTCGTGATCCGAAGAAGGATTGTTTTTTTTGCGTAACTTGACCGCAAAGTGCAAGGCGGTCATCCCCAACAAGATTCCTCCCACCACGTATTTAAGCAATCGCACCCGATCGTCCCCTCCTTGAAAAAAATCAAAAACCAACCATCCGACGACGGTTCCAACCAAAAAGAAAGGAAGCAAGCGGACTATGAATTTCCAGTCGGCATGCCTCCGGTAAACCAGGGTTGCCGTTACGTCGGCGGAGATCAAGACAGGCAAAAGCAACCCAACGGAAAGAGGCACGCCGACCGGACCCAATGCATCCTCCAGAACAAGGGCGTAAATCGCCACCGTCAGGTTTCCGGCTCCCGGCAACCCACCTTTGCTCATTCCCATGATGAGCGCCCCCAAGGCCAAAAGGAACCAATGCAACGCCGTCAGCGTTTCCATCTCGAATCCGTTGATGGCTTAAGAACTTGCACGAGGAACGACATGACAGAACTTGGACCGATTGAAAAGCTAGCTTTTCGAAAAGGTGCCTGAAGAAACCCGGAAAGTTTCCCATTTGTCCGCTTCGCACGGGGATGGGAACGAAGTCCCAGTGGCAAAAACTTGAGCCTCAGGGGGGAGCAATTGCTTGAAGTTTGCCTTGCGCTCGTCGTCAAGCTCACCAAGGACGTCGTCGGCAAGAATAAGCGGAGTTTGATCGCGGACTTGCCGAACAAAGAAAAATTCCGCAAACCGCAGAGCTAACACCAAGCCACGCTGCTGACCTTCGGAGGCAAAGGTTCGGGCATCCTTGCCATTGCAAAGAAAAGTAAAGTCGTCACGATGAGGACCTCGACGCGTATTGCCCATGATCCGATCTTTGGCCCGTTCCTCCACCAATCGCTTGGCCCACTCCTGCTCGCTTTCGAGCAAGAGGTCGGGCTTGTAGGCAAGGTCGGCTTCCTCTTTTTTCGAGGAAAGAGCGGCGTAGCTTTCCGAAAGCAAAATGGAAATCTTGGGAAGGGCGTCGACTCTCATTTTCTGAATTCGAAGTCCGGACGGAATCAAGGCTTGCTCAAAAGCATCGAGCTCGCGATCCCCTCCGCCTTTTTTGAGCAAGGCATTGCGCTCTCGCAGAGCCCGATGATAAAGCTGGAGCGAGAGAAAATATTCAGTTGAAGCAGTGGAGAGCAAGAGATCCAACCATTTCCTTCTTTCCGACGGACCTTCGCGAACCAAACGGAAGTCTCGAGACGACAAGGCGACCGAAGGAAATTGGCCAAGAAAATCTCCTAGCTTGGAAAGCTTTTCCCCATCGAGAAACAGGCTTTTTTCCCCCTTTGGTCGAAAAGAAAGCAAAATCTCCCGGTCCTTGCCTTTCCCGTCCGAAAAACGGAAAAACATTCGACATTGATCGCATTCTTCCCGAACGAGTCCATCCGTTCCGGATTTGCGAAAGGAACGCAGATTCGAAGACATCCCAATCGCCTCAAGAAGGTTCGTTTTTCCTTGGCCGTTTGGCCCGATGAAAAATACCCGGTCGCTCTCGAAGGCCAAGCTCGCGGACTCAACGTTTCGAAAGTTTTCCAAGTTGACGTTAAGAAGACGCAAAACGGTTCTTCAAAGAGAGATGACGGACGAACCCTGGGAATCTTCATCGAGTTCATCGCGGGCATGAGAAAAGGCCGCGGCAAGATTCCTCCAATCCTCCTCCGTCTGCTCCGCATAGGCGCTTACACGGACAAGACGCTTGGCCTGCTCCGGAGAAAAACCCATGGCCAAAGCGACCGAAGACGGATCGTCCGTTCCGGTCGAACAGGCCGAACCGGTGGAAACCTCGAACCCCAACTTGTCGAGCTTTCCGACGTAACGGAGGTTTTCGTAATCGGGCATGAGCAGCATGGAAGTATTCCACAGACGGGGAGCCTCTTTGCCTAGAATTTGCAAGCCCGGAAAACCGGCAAACATGGCTTTCTCAAAGGTATCCCGCCAGCATGACCTGTCGGAGAACTCGTGGAGACGGGAGCTCATTAGCTCGCATGCGACGCTCATGGCCTTGACCGCAGGATAATTTTCGGTTCCGCTACGCCGGCCACTCTCCTGACTCCCTCCCAAAACGAAAGGTCTGGCCAAGTCACTGACCAGGATTCCAACACCCTTGGGCCCACCGAGTTTGTGGGCGCTTGCGCTAAAAGAGGAACAAGCGGACAACCCGGATGAAGAAAGTTTTCCGATCCATTGAGTGGCATCGCAATGGAAGTGAATTCCCCGTTCTCGGCAAAGATCGGCCAACTTCCTCCAGGGTTGCAGAACCCCGGTTTCGTTATTGGCCGCCATCAATGAAACGAGCCGAATCTCGGAGTCGCCATCGAGCAAAGCGGAAATCCGTTCAAGGTCAATGACTCCGTTTGGATCGACGGGAACGGCCTGAACTCGTTTGGCAAACCAATGATCAGCCGGAGCAAGAACACTCGGATGCTCGATGGAGGAAACCAAGGCCCGGGCACTTGGTTCGAAACAACGGGCGGCATGAGCAAAAACAGCGTTGTTTGCCTCAGTCGATCCGGAAGTAAAAGTAACGCTCCCCTCATCAACCTCCAATAAGCGGGAGATGCTTTCCCGAGCTCGATCAAGCTGAACCCGAACGGCAACCCCCGACCTGCAAGGGGAGGACGGGTTTCTCCAACTTTCACGCGAGGCTTGGTCATAAGCCTCCCGAACTTCGGCCCCGGGCTTCGTCGTAGAATTGTTGTCGAAATACGCCATTTGCCGGCAAGCGAGGAGACTACCGGCTTGGTGGAACCGGTGGAATGCGGAGGGTTTGCCCTACCTTCAAACTGTTCTTACTTGGCAAACTATCCCGATTGGCTTGGAAAATGCGATCGATGTGAGAGGAGTCTCCGTAAAACTTCCGACTTATCGCGTACAAACTATCTCCTGCTTGCACGACATACGATCTGACTTGAGCAGGCTGAGGCGGAGGGACCGGTTGGGGTGAAACCTCGACGGGAACCGATGCTCCCGGCACCTGTCCCGCATCCTGCAAAGGAGCCCCCAACCGAGCCTTGTAATCATCGACTTGGCGTTTGAGCTTGGCGTTTTCCTCCTGCAGGGAGATGAGCTCAAGGTAATTTTCGTAGGGTTTGCCGGGCAAGTCCCGGATAATCTCGCGTTCGGCAGTGACAATCAATTGCTTCACCTTCGATGCTTCCCTTGATTCGGGCTTAAGAAGAAGATAACGACGGAAATGATAGATCGAGGAAACGGGATCCTTGCGGGACTCCAAAGAGAGCAGAAGCCGGCCTGCCTCAAGATGTGATTTCGGACACTCGACCATTCGCCGGGTCACGGAGAGAAATTCGTCCAGAGCTTCCTCTTCTTTGCCTACTTTCAGGTACGAGCGACCCCGGTCGAATGCAGGATCGTCCTCTTCGTGAATGACGGGACCACTGGGACCGCAGGAGTTCAAGGCAAGCAAGGCAAGGGTTGCCCAAGCAATGGAATTGCGAAAGTTCCAGTTCATTCGCCCAGATAAGTGAAGGTAAGCTTTCGTGAATGCGGGGCTTTCCTGTGTTCCCAAAGAAACAACCCCTGCCAGGTGCCCAGCTCTAGACGCCCATCGGCAAAAGGAATGTTCTCGCTGGTCCGGGTCAGGGCCATCTTGACGTGAGATGGCATGTCGTCGGGTCCCTCGAGGGTGTGGACGAAAGAAGGGTAATCCTCCGGAACCAAGTCGTCCATGAAGCGTTCCAAGTCAACCCGGGCGGTTGGATCTGCGTTTTCCATGAGAACGAGACTACAGCTGGTATGCCTCAAAAAAACGCAAACCGAACCATCCGAGAGGCCGGACTCACTCAAGCCTTCGGAAACCGCATCCGTAATTTCGTAAGTCCCCTTCCCCTTGGTTCGAATCCCCCAATCTTTCTTGAAAACACCCATGATCAAATCAACGACAAGTTATCTTTAGCCCAGTAAATCGTTTTTGGCAAGGACTGAGGAAACCAAGTCAGCTGGCTCAACATCGCAGCTCGGTTTCCGAATTGAGCCAAAGTCGAAGTGATTCGACAAGTGGAACGAGCTCGGCGGATACCTTGCTTTCGGCTCTAACCGGATGAGCCAATACGGAACGGGCAATCGATTGATCGCTTTTCGCCAAACCTGGAAGCCAGGATTCCTTGACCGGGAGGCCCTCGTTTTGAGCAAAGAGAAAAAGAGCTTTGAAAAAAACCGAACGAGGGTCCCCCCCCTCGCACAATTTCAAGAGAGCAACCTCGAGTAAATTGAATAGAGGCTGTGGTTCGAGAAGGAGACGACCGTTGTTCAGATACAGCAAGGCTAGATCGGAGGCCGCCTGAAATCGATCGTGCCTAAGCGCCAACTCGCGCATTTTGGCAATTACCCGGGATTCCCGAACAAAAGGAAGCCCGGTGGTTTGGGCTTTCTCTAGGACAAGCTCCACCTGATCGAAAAGATCCGGAGGAGAAGGCGATTTCCCTCTTCTTTTACGCAAGAGAGCCACTTGCAAGCCTTCCGAGCCACAAAAGACACTGAATCGCAAATGATTTTCACCTGTCTCCACCCGGCCAAGAACAATCCCTTCGATCGTTTGAGCAGGTGAGGCCATGCCCCGTCAATCCTTTGCGGAATCGCGTTCCGAAGGCTTTTTCCGAGCGGGCTTTCGGGCGGACGATCGCGGTTTCCGATTTCCCGAACCCGCAGTGGATCTCTTTCCTTTGCCTTTGGCTGGGGAGCCTTTGGTTTTCGATTTGGCAACGGGCGGGCTCACCGCACCTCCGGATATCAGCATTTTCATCCCCTCGCCCACCGTCATATCAAGGGAATAGATGTCGCTTCGGGGCAAAAGCAGAAGAAAACCACTCGTGGGATTGGGCGTGGTAGGGACGAATACGTTGGTCAGCTTTTTTCCTGTCGATTGTTCGATTTGGGTCGATGCTTCGGTGGTTACGAATCCCAGCACGTAACAACCGGTTCGCGGGTACTCGATTAAGACAACCTCGTTGAATACAGCCCTGTTCTCTTTCCCGAAAGTCTCGACGATTTGCTTTGCCGAACGGTAAACCGTGCTAAGGAAGGGGACCTTGTCTAGTATTTTTTCAGTTAAGTTTATGAAAACTCTTCCTAGAAAATAGTTGGAAAGAAATCCCAAAAGCGTAAGGGAAAGAACACCAATCAAAAGACCAAGGACAGCCAAAAGGGTCTCCATTCCGAAGAAAACACTTTCTTCCTTGAGGCCAAGCTCGTATGCCAATTGGGTGACAGGTTCCTCAAACAAACCCAGAAGGAAGTTGAGGACGAAGATGGTCGTGCCCAAAGGCAAAAAAATGATCAAACCCGTTAAAAACGCGTTTCTAAATTTTCTTGAAAGACTATTGGGTTTTCCAGACACAAGCTCTCTCGCTATTAGTGTTCACCGTCAGGCGCGAGCAGAAAATCAGGCCAAAGCCCAAGATCTTCGATAAAGTCGAGGGCTTTCCGTTCCTCCCGGCGCATGATTTTTCGATCTTCCGCTTCCTTGTCATCGAATCCAACGAGGTGCAACCAGCCGTGAACAAGGTAAAGGGCAAGCTCACAGGCAAATTCCACCCCGCGGCTTGAGGCCTCATCGATCGCTTGATCCACGGATACGCAAATCTCCCCAGCCATTCCCTCGAGAGGGTCAGCGGGAAAAGTGATTACGTCGGTGGGGCGAAAGTCCTTCAGAAAATGACCATGAATCCGGGAATGATTGGCACGGTCGAGGAAAGCAACCGACAAACTCCCAGAACAGTCGTGACGATGAAGGGTAAAAATCTTTTCGAAAAAACGGTCTAACGATTCCTGTGAAAAGGTCAGCGACGGGTAAAGATTGTTTACCTCAACTGTGAGCACCCTCCGCATGCCAGGTCAATCTCGCTTACCGGCAAAAGGAGCGTTGGAGCTTCTGCGGTTCTGCTCCTTGCCCTTCTCGTCATCCGGGTACTCGATGCGAGAATGTAACATATTGAGCGAAGTCTTCAGGAAGCTTTGCTTTATTTTCGAAATTTCTTCCAGAGTGAGGGGACACTCGTCTAACTGTCCGTCCTCCAAGCGGTCATGAAAAATATTTTCAAGTAATTCTTCCACGCTGTGATGAGTGACTTTTGGCAAACTTCGAGTGGCTGCCTCGACGGAATCGGCAAAAAAGATAATCGCGCTCTCCCTGAAACGGGGCTTGGGACCGTCGTAACGATAGGTCGATTCATCAGGCTCGCCATCAGGCTCGCCGTAAGGGAGCTTTTCCTGTTTGAACCGTTGCTTTGCCTGATGGAAGAAATACTTGACTAGAGTCGTTCCATGATGTTGGCGGATGACGTCGCGAATGACCTTCGGCAATCGATGCTCGCGAGCCATTTCGATCCCCTCCTTGACGTGACTTTTGATGATCAAGGCGCTCATTGCCGGGTTCTGCCTGGCATGAGGATTTTCAACTCCGCCTTGATTTTCCGTAAAGTAGTCGGGTTGACTCATTTTGCCAATGTCATGAAAGAGCGAACACGCACGACACAAGATAGGATTGGCCTTCACCGCCAAGGCGGCGTTTTCGGACAAGTTGGCAACCATCAGGCTGTGGTGGTAGGTGCCCGGAGCCTCCACTTGCATTCGCCTGAGCAAAGGATGATTGAAGTCCGTTAGTTCTAAGAGAGTCGCATCAGTTGCAACCTTGAAGGCATTCTCGACAAGGGGCATGGCTCCAAGAACAAGTCCTCCCGTAAAAACGCCGACAACCAAGGATGCGATGGCATGGTTCACCGCAACTCCACCGTTCCCCGCGGCCAAGCCGAAGCAAAGAGCCATGAGTGCTCCGGTAAGCCCGGCCATCGCTCCTGCCTTGAGAACGCTTCCCCGCAATCGTACGTCGCGACAAAAATAGGTTCCTACCAGAGCCGAACTAAGCGAAATCGAAAGAGCCTCGATTCCGGCATTCTGCATGGAAGCATGAAAGATACTGGCCATAAGGGCCGAAAGAGCTCCCATACGGGGTCCCACCGTAATCATCACGACCATGGGAGCGAAAGCAATGGGCATAAAATAAGGCAAAAGGCCCGTCAGCAGAGCATTACCTCCAAACAAGTCGGTGCCTCCAAGTTCGAGTATTATGCGCGACAAGCCCAAATTAGCCAAAATCGCGATTGCCACGATAGTCGAACGGGCCGCGTCCTTCCAGAAATTAGGAAGAACCAAGCTAACGTAGACTACCGAAAAAAGAAAGGTGGCAAAGGTTACGAAAACTCTTTTTGGGAGAAGATCCATGTCCTTGATTTTGCCATCGAGGTATTTTTCGTATTTCTCAAGCGTGAGCTCGTCCACCTCGAATCCTTTTTCAAGAATTTTATCGCCTTTCATTACGGATACTTTCGGCTGTTCCATTTCTTGAATGGCCCGCTTATGGGCATCTGCGGTCGCCGCCTTGTCGATTGTCGTCAAGAAAAGACCCTTGTTTGCAAAACCCGAAAAAGTAGCGGACATACCGTCTCGAAACTTAAGGGCCGCGATCGAAGCGTTTTCATCGGAACTTTGAATCAAATCGGAAAGAAGCAAACCATTTTCAGGAAAAGGACCGTCATTTTCCAAATGCAACTGAAGCTCTCTCAAATAACGGGAAAGCCCGGCATGCTCTTCACCCAAGTCCTCTGGTTGCAAATTAAAGCGCAAGCCATCGAAAAGACTGGTAATGACAATAAGGCGATCAGCAAGATCGGTCATCATACCCTGGATTCTCGCGGTGGCATTTGCTTCCGAAATGAACTTTTGGTCGGGAGAAGGAAACTCGACCACGCCGGTATTGTGAATTTGCCCTAGGATTTTGCCTAAATAGTCCAAGAGATTCTCATCTTGTGAAAAATCACGCCAATGAGTAAGCATTTTCATTTCCTCATCGGTCACAACTAGTTCGAATTTCGCCTTTAGTTCGTCTTTCAACCTGTTTTGTTCAATTGCTCTGTCATCCACCTCCATGGAACGTAAAACGACCAAGCCGTCTTCAAGCCGTGCCAGCGCATTGGAAAAACGGGCTTCATCATCGAAATTCCTGCGGAACAAGCGAATTTCCCGACGAATTTGTTCCTCTTTTTGCTTGCGGGTGATTTCGCTAACGTACCCGAAATCAATATCCGAATAAAGGGTTTCGGGAGCCGATTCCCCCAATGTCCGCAGACCCGGGGGATCCTGACCGACAAAGCAGGTAAAGATGACCGCTATGGCGAAGAGTAAAGTCAGTAAGAGATTCTTGCCCCAAGCTTGCCATTCCCCACGCAGCCCGGAAATTCGAGTTTCGGAAGAATCGTCTTGCTCAAGCTCTTTGCGTCTGCGGGATCTCTTGCGACCGTTCTTCTTGCGCAAGCCCTTTGTGTCCTCACTAGCCATTGGAAAGATTCCATTTTCTCATATATAAGGATGGGGTCAAGGCTTAGGAACCGGAAGGCGTTTTTCCGTAAGCCGAAATAATCGAGCTGACCAGAGGATGCCGAACGACGTCGTCATAATCAAATTGGTGAAAATGCAAGCCCTTTACGGAGGAGAGAGTCTTTTGGGCATGAACAAGCCCGGACTCCTGTCGCGCAGGCAAGTCGACCTGCGTGACGTCTCCGGTAACGACCATTTTGCTTCCTTCCCCCAGACGGGTCAAAAACATCATCATCTGTGACCGAGTCGTATTCTGAGCCTCGTCAAGCAGAGCGAAGCACTTGCTTAAGGTTCGACCCCGCATGTAGGCCAAAGGGGCAATCTCCACGACCCCCGTCTCGACCAATTTACGCGCTTCGACCGGTCCGAGCACCTCATCCATGGCATCATAGAGCGGACGAAGATAAGGCAATAGCTTTTCCTCCAAGTCACCCGGAAGAAAACCGAGGGCTTCCCCAGCCTCCACGGCGGGACGGGCAAGAACAATGCGCTGGATTTTTCCTTCAAGCAGGGCGTGAAGGGCCGCAATCATGGCAAGAAAGGTCTTTCCCGTGCCGGCCGGACCAATTCCGAAAACCATGTCATTGTTTAGAATCAGATCAAGAAATCGCCTTTGTCCGAGGTTTCTCGGAACAACCGATTTCTTCCGAATCTTGAGTACCAGAGGATTCTGCAGAAGGTCTTGCAATTCCTTGGTTTTCCCGCTCGCCACCTTTGCAAGAAACCTGCCGAAATCAGACTTCCCCGACACAAACCCCTGTTCCCTGCCCTTGAGAAGGAGAGCAAAAAGGTCTCCACAACGATCCACGTCTTCTTGCTTGCCATCTATTGACAGGCAATTGCCCCGGGCAACGAGACGAACGGAAAGCATGCGCTCGACCTGACTTAGGTTGGCCGGGCTCTCACCATACAATAGGTGGAGCTGCCTTTCTGTTTCGAACTCTATCTTTTGCTCCGGCATCAAAGACAAACTCCTTCAAAGCGGAACCCGAGGGATGATCCCAAAACCAAAACGGGCAGCGCTCTCATTCGGGCTTTTGTGATTGCCTGAAAGCCTCAAGAGCCAATGCGGGAGAAAGAAGTGCTTTGCCCCTTGGACTCGATTTACCGAAAGGGTTAGTTCGGAGAAGGATCTTCATTCATTGATCGAGTAAATATCGGAACCATCATTCGGCAAGCATCGAATCAAAATAAGATCCGATTGCCATTGCCAACAAACTCAAAAACGTCATGACAGGTCTTTTGGTCCAAACTGCTTCCTTCATGAAAGTTCTTTTCGTCAGTCCTGAAGTCAGCCCGCTTGTTCGAACCGGGGGGCTCGGCGACGTTGTGGGCAGCCTTCCCATCGCAATCAAAGCGTTGGGGATCGACGTGCGGATCCTTTGCCCCCTCCATCGCGAATGCAAGGCCCTCAAAACGACCTTTTTTCCCAAGGCTGGAACAGTCCGTTTAGGCAAAGAGCAAATTCCCGTCAGGATAGGAGAAACGACTTTAGGCCCCTCCGGCATCCCGGTTTACCTGCTGGAAAACGATTCGCTTTTCGACCGACCCGGAATTTATGCGGACTCCGAGGGTGATTATCCGGACAACCCGACCCGGGCATTCGTCCTGTCCAAGTCCGCCCTGCTCATAAGTCAAATCACCGGATGGTCTCCCGACGTTTATCACGCTCATGATTGGATGGCCGCCTGCCTGCCGGCATACCTGAATTCAACCCGTCTCAAGACTGGGCGGGCAAAACCTGGGAAATCGGTCCTGACCATTCATAACTTGGAACATCAGGGCTATTGCTCCTATGAACATTTCGTTCGGTCCGGGCTTCCCGAAACTTTTTGGGGAATCGATGGGTTCGAAAGCAACGGTTCCATGAATCTGCTCAAGGGAGGCATTCAGCATGCCGACAAGATCACGACCGTCAGCCCGACTTATGCTCAAGAAATAAGGACCAAGCAATTCGGTCACGGACTCGAAGGAAGCCTGACCTACCGGGGAGCGGACCTATTGGGCATCCTCAATGGGATCGACGAAGCGAGCTGGGATCCGCAAAAAGACCCGGCTCTTCCCTTTCCCATCGATCTCAATTCTCCTCAATCAGGAAAAGAAGCCTGCAAAGAATCCTTGCTTTCGGAAATGAACTTGCCGGCAAACCCGGACTCTCCTCTCTTCGGAGTAGTTTCCCGCCTGTACCGACAAAAGGGCCTGGATTTGCTAATCGAGTGTCTCCCCTCGTTGTTGTCCGAATCAAATGCGAATTTCGTCATCTTGGGGAGCGGGGCGAAAGAAGAGGAAAACGCCTTTCGCCAATTGGGAGGAAAATTTCCCGATCGTATCGGTGTGTTCATTGGGTTTGACGATGGGTTGGCTCGAAGAATTTTTGCCGGAAGCGACTTCTTTCTCATGCCCAGTCGGTTCGAACCCTGTGGTTTGGCTCAACTCTACGCGATGCGTTACGGGTCCCTCCCAATCGCCCGCAAAACGGGTGGCCTGGCCGACACTATAGATCACTTTTCTCGTTCCACCGTCTCAGCCAACGGGTTTCTTTTTGAAAAAGCGAATTCGAAAAGCCTGAAACGGGTTATTCACAGAGCGATCAAGCTCTTTGAAAAAGCCGGTCCATTCTCTAAAATCAGAAGGAACGCGCTTGAATCCCCTTGTTCATGGGACGATGCAGCCAAGCGTTACGCCGAAGTCTACGATTGGACCCTGAACTTTCACGGATAATTCAAGCAGGGCTTGAATTTACGTGTATAACTTTCCATTCGTTTTTGTGATTTCCTCTTGCGGAAAGCAAAAAAGAACAGGTACCCTTCAGGCTTCCCTTTTATGAAAAAATGATCTCGAACGGCCCCTCCAGAACCTTTACCCGAGAAGCGGTCAAAGCCTGGCTTGCCCGCTTGTCGACGGCCGATTGGGAAACGAAAATACCGAAAACACAACTTCAGGAAGGGCGGAAATTCTATAGGGAAGGCAGGCTCAGTGCCATCGACTTGCAAAGTGGACAAGCAATCGTAACCCAAAAAGTCAACCGGGAGGAAACTTACTCGGTCATAGAATGGAACGGAAAAGGTCCCGAAATCAGAACGTCGGTGGAGGACGAGGAATTCGGGATCGTATTGGCTACTGCCGGACTCTACGAAATCGAGGAACTCATTTCCGAAATTCACGAGGACGATCCGCTCCTCGACGATTTAGAGGCCCCCGAGGACGGGCAAAAGGAGCCCGATTCCGAACCCGCGGCAGAGGATGAACCCCAAGAAGACACAAGCCCCGACCAAATCCCCCTCCTCATCCTGCTTGAAGTTTCCAACAAAAACGGACTCACGGCCACCCCCATGTGGCAAAAGGATGCAAAAGAGAAAATCCCTGCCTACGGAAAAACGGCTCTCGAGGAAATCGAACAGGCGGACCGGCCCGCCCTCATGAGATTCGTCGCCGAGGCAGGGGAACGAGGCTTTGTCTTCGACAAGGTCAAAGGCGTTTTCTCGATGAAGGACTGGAAAAAAGTCGCTCTCCTCGCCGAAGACGCTCTTTCCCGTTGGGACAAGGCATTCAGCCTGGAGTTTTCCGGTGATGCTCATCTTCTTCGCGAAGGTCAGCGTGTCCTCAGTTGGGAAATCGAAGCCCGAAGCCGGGATTCCTCTTCCATGACGCTGAGGGAAAACTTCAGGCTCGGATCTCTACGACTCGGAGTCGAGCACAGTCGCAAGATTACCAGGGCAAAAAACGGGACCACCTTCATCCGGGGACATGGCTTGGTGCGACTCGACCAAGATCAACTGGACGACTTCGAGTGGTGGCAAAGAAATCGGGGAGATTCAAAGAGAGCGAATTGGCCCAGATACATGCTCTTTTCCCTCTTTGCCCGAAAATACCTTCGAGCCAGACAAGACGGAAAGCTTGCTGCTTGGCAGTCATCGATTCGAGAGCCCCAAACCAACGGAATCGCCAAGAGGTTCTCTTTTCTCCGACCCTACCAACGAGATGGCGTCGCTCATATACATGCGCTGCATAAACTTGGCTGTCACGGGTTGCTTGCGGACGAGATGGGATTGGGAAAAACCGTTCAAACCCTTGCCCTGATAATGGGGAACAAGGAAAAAGACCTTCCCGATTTGGTTACCTGCCCTGCCTCGGTCGTTCCCGTCTGGATCCGCGAGGCCAAGGAAAGGTTTCCCAAACTCAAGGTAAAAATGCTCAACAAGGAAAACCAATTCACCGACCAATCGGAGTGTTGTCTTTGGGTCGCCAGTTATACTCAATTGCGACGGCACAGGAGCCTTCTTGAGAAATTCGCTTTTCGTTACGCCATACTTGACGAGGCTCAGCTTATCAAGAACCCCAAAGCCAAAATCACTCAGACCTGTCTGTCCATCAACGCCCGTCATCGCCTCGCTCTCTCCGGAACCCCAATCGAAAACACGGCCCTCGATCTTTGGACCATTTTCCGTTTTCTCATGCCCGGTTTGCTCGGAGGCCGCAAGGATATGGAACGAGACTTGGCCGAAAGCCCCGAAGACACACTCAAGCTTCTTCGTAGGCAAGTGACTCCGTTCGTGCTCAGAAGAGTCAAGAGCGAAGTCGCAACCGAACTCCCCCCGAAACTGGAAACTGAGTTGGCGTGCCCCCTAAACGACGAACAACGAAAAGAATACAGGAAGCTTGCCGAAGGAGCGATCGAACGACACGGGGAAGATCTTCAAGCGGCGATCAAGGAAGCTCCCACCCATGTTTTTTCACTCCTGACCCGATTGAGGCAAACGTGTTGCGACCTAGGACTGCTTCCCTGGCGCGAACACCTCCCGCCGACCGGATCGAAAGGCGACCTGCTGATCGAAAAGCTCGGGGACTTGGCTTCTTCAAAAGCCAAAGTCCTCGTATTCAGCCAGTTCACTTCATTCCTGACCATTCTCAAGAAAAACATCCGGCTCAGTCACCCCGATCTCCCAATCCTCGAACTGACCGGTTCGACTCGCGATCGGTCGACCCCCGTCGAAACCTTCGAATCCAGCCAAGGTCCGACCGTCATGCTGGCTTCTCTCAAGGCAGCGGGTTTGGGCGTAACTTTGAAATCCGCAGATTACGTCTTTCTCATGGATCCCTGGTGGAATCCGGCCGTTGAGGAACAAGCCATTGACCGGGCCCATCGTTTGGGGCGTGATAAACCAACCTTCATTTACAGGCTTGTGGCGCAAGGCACAATCGAGGAACGCGTTCGTAACCTTCAACTTGAAAAAAAGGAAACCTTCAGGAAAATCATCGGGGAAATGGACAAACCCTCCGGCTTGGCTGACCACTTTACTTCCCTAAAGGAACTAATTGAGCTCAAGGACGGCTGAGACCTGAATTTTTGATCGACCTCACTTTCAGAGGCTTGCGGAAAATGCTCAGGCGAAATGATAAAGTAAACCGAATCAAAGAGCCGACGACTCCTCGGAGTCGTCCGTTTTGCCAAAGCTCTTGCGGAAACGCCGGAATAGACGAAAGCCCGGGAGCAAGAGCAAACCCGTTACCATCACATAAGTAGAAGGCTCGGGTACTGCCGAATAACGCAGGTAAAAGTCACCGGATCCATTGTACCACACCCCCCACCCTCCATGGAGGTTGCCGTTATGGAAGTTGTAAGCCCGGTCATCTACGTTGAAATAGCTACTGGCGTCTGACCACTGTCCGGATGCCAAGCCTGCCCCGCCCCAAGTAATGTCATTATGGTCGCT
>JAYOMW010000053.1:10752-19566 GCA_038121045.1 Opitutia bacterium | reverse complement strand
GTTGAACCGGTTTCGGACTTGCCTCCGCCGTTGCCCGAGGAAGAAACCACTGGAAGCAAGTCCATCTTGCCGCCACCTTCTTCTTCCCCACCGCCCGCACCGTCTGGTCAAAGCATTGCGGACTCTTACCAGTTTCCCTCGGAAAAAGAAGATTCCACTGATAAACAGTCAGGAGACTCTTCCCTTGAGACTGATGACAAAAATGTTGAAGAACTCAAACCGCCTCCATTTTGAACAAACTGATCAAATTCATTTTAAGTTTTCTTTTGGCCTTGCTGCTCCTCGTGGTTTTCGAAGGCGCTTGTTTCCGTTTGGTTGAAAAATATGCCGAACTGAGGCACCGGGTGGCTTGGGGTACTCCCGGTGAGGGATCGTATCACCCCATCCTCAAGGTTTTTCCCTTGGGTCATTTTTCCGAACCTCCAAGCCTCACGTTGGCCTCAGGGCAATCAGCTTCTGAGACGGTATTAAAGGAGAGTGCTTATTCCGAATCAGTGATGAGCTTTGCAAGACCTCTGCGTGATCGCTACGAAGACTATTTGGAGAATGAATTCGAGCCTCTTGCCAATTTTGAGATTCGAGACTTTGGGCCAATTACGGGAATCGTTTTGCCAGGATTGAAGCGACCCGCGACCCTTGAGGAAGTCAACCAGAAGATGGCCAGAAGAGTGGGGGACGAATTGGAATACTCGAAGGGTATTTTGATACGAATCATATCTTCAATGGAGGCCGTGGATTATGAAACGGAATTTAAAAACTTGGAATCAAGTTTCGGCTTTGTTCTCAAGAAAGGGATCGCCTGCTTGATTCTTCCCGCCCAGGACGCCGATGACATTCTGGAAAAAATCGACTACTTGCAAACTCGACACAAGTTGTTGGCGCAAAACATATTCGTTTGGGCAGACCGGAGGGCCGCGGGCTATGCCCTGGATGCAAGTAGGGCAAACCCCGAAAAGATCAAGGCAATGTTGCTTGGCGACCCGGAGGAGGTTCCGCCTCCGCCCGACATGAACGGGTTGCCTTGGTTAACCGTCCAACTTTCGGAAGAGACGGTTCAGAACGGGGAGGGCGTTCCAGAGATTTTGCGATGGGTGAGCGCGGGAAGAAATCCGGATTATTTTTATCCTTCCCGTTTGGGCGGGTTGCTCCGTCTTGAAGAGATAGCCGAAACTTCACGCATGCCGTCTTTTTTCGTGGCCTGTCTTTTTCAGTGTTCCGACTATATTGATCATCCTAAAAGCCAATGGCCCACTCCAACGCTTCTGACCAACGGAACGAGAACGGATCAAGAAACTGAACTCGAAGATAAAAAGTCATTCGACTTTGAAGTGGCAAAAGAAAGAATGCGCGAGATTTCCACAGAGAGCGAAAAGGGCTTGAATCCTGAAGACGCGACCTTTGATTGTGAAATTGTCAGGGGGTATCGGGAGTTGCGCCGTGATGACGAGAAACTTCGTCAGGTCAGCAACCGGGATCTAGTCCTTCTCTTGGGTCTCGAATTTGAAAAAATGGGTGGCGACGTGATGGATCAAGTTCGTGAAAAAGACCCTGTTTTTCATCGCTATTACTTTTCTCTGAAGGCTCTTGAGGATTCTCCTCTTTATTAGATCAAGCTCATTGGCAGGGCGGAACCCCGTTAATTTTTCTCCCGAAAGACTACCTTGATTCTTTTGGCGTTCCGGCTTGGATAAGGATTGGGAACAAGAACAAAAGTGTCCGTTAATACGGGATTGTATTCGGATCCCGAGACGACCTGCATTTCCCCCAGTCTTCGGTCAAAAAATTGGACAAAGGGCCTATGACCTCGCTGAACCCCATTTTGGTTGACGGGCATGAAGCTTTGGGTGCCAGCGGTTGGGGTAATTACGAAGCTGTATTCATCCCCGTCTCTGGATAGTGTTTGCTCCCAATTCTTTTTGCCGTCCGCCATTTTGGCTTCCCATGCCGGATCTCCGTAAAAGGCAACGATGTCTCGGTCAAAGAGGAGCCCCTTGACGTCCCGGGGGCCCAAACGAAGTTCTTGGGCCAAGGCGGACGGGCGGATCGAACGGGGCGAGCGTTCCAAGTCATTTGAACCAGGGAAACAAGTCTCCAACCGATGAATGAGAGCATGGTGGTTGGCAAAAAAAGCTTCCACAAAAGTGTAACGCCCAGGTTGCTCGACGAAGTAATCGAGGCAGCCCCAGCCCATATAGCCATACCAGGTAACCTCGACGTATCCCATCATTTGGCGAACCCCGGCGCTTCTCAGGAAGGCCGCCGCCATCGAATCCGGTCCGCGCAAGTGACCCATAAGACAATTTCCTATCGGCATGTAGACCTTTGGGTTGGGTGAGTTGACGGTATGACTTTTGCCGGAGAGGTCAGCCCCGTAAAGCGTACCGTCTTTCTTGTTTTGGAAAACTCCGTTTCGATAGCGATATCCCAATTGAAGATTTTTTTCGGTGGCATGACCAGAGGTCACGAATAGATCTGGTTTACCTTCGTTTAATTCCTTGACGAAGAGAGCCGTCGTGTCTTGAGGCAGGCGGATAGCTTGCGCTTCCTCATTTTGCTTTTTGGCGAAACCATGCCCGCTGCGCAGTTCGCAAAACCATTTTCCCCTTTCGCAACGCTCCAAGGCAATTTCCGTGCATGCGAGCGAATTTCGTATGGTCAAAGGTTTCTTCGTCCGGGCGATGGCAAGGGCGTTTTGCGCATCATGTCCGGAGAGGATTCCCCAAAAGAAATCCGCGTAGGGGTCGTCGTCCAGTTGCCTGGCAAGAACATGAACGGCTCGGACGAAGTCCTTGGTGGTTTCATGAGGAGTCGCGACAAAGCAGACATAACGTGGAAAAGACGTCCGGAGCGCAGGGAGTGTTTCCCTGACGGACTTCTGATAATGAACGATTTGGCCGGAGTGCTTTTTCCGAAGAGTGGAAACGACTTTGGCCCAATTTTTGTCACCGGCGGTCTCTTGAGAAACCACGATGGCATAGTCCGCCCCCAAAGCAATTTGGACCGACAGCAAAAGCCCCAAAAGACTTTTCATGAAGCCCTCGGCGGAAGCGAAGACTGGATTCGTTCAAATAAACCTCGTAACACCTGGAACCGGCGGTTTCGGTGTCTGCAATTCTTGTTTCCAGTCAAGGTGCGGAGGGGTCAAGTCTTCCTCTGACGCAAGGGCGTCTGCATAGGTGATCTTCTGACCGGTGTAGGCAACCATTCTGCCAAGTATGGCGACCATCGTGCTATGCGCGGCACGCTCCCCGTCGTTAAAGGCTTTCCCTCCTCCGCGAACAGCCTTGAAAAGCGTGTCGTGCTCGGTTTGGTACATGTCGTTGTCTTCGCCACGGTAGCGCCATGCATTGTCTCCAGCCAAAATGGCGTGCCTGTTTTTAGCCGAGCAAAACCCCTTCTGTCCGTAGAGTTCGACTTCGTAACTGCCTGCCGTTCCGTTTTGCTGACGGGAAAAATGATAACCCCGCGTACCGTTTTCCCATTGGTAGGCTATGGCAAAGTGATCGTAAATGTTACCGTATTTGTCCATGTCCTCATAAACTTGCCTTCCGCCGGAACCTTCGGCATGGGTAGGCAATGCCTCTCCCATGGCCCATTGCATCATGTCGATGCAGTGAACGGCTTGCTCGACTATGGAGTCCCCCGAAAGCCAAAGATGTGCATTCCAATTGCGCATTTGCGCTTCCAAGTCCCCCCATCCTTCTTCTCTCGCTTTTTTCCAAATTTCACCACCGTTGTAGGTGCTGTACATCGCATTGACGTCGCCAATTTCCCCCCCGGTGATTCTTTTGAATATTTCCTGCTTGGGGTAATGATGCCTCCAGCAAAAACCGGACATGAAGTTGAGATTCTTCTGCTTCGCCTTCTTGGCCAACTCAATGACTTTCCTGACGCCGGGAGCATCGACGGCCACGGGTTTTTCGAAGAAACAATGAACGTTTTTTTCTATGGCATAGGCCAAATGCTGAGGGCGGAAAGCCGGGGGAGTCGTGAGAATGACCACGTCTACTCCCGAGTCGATGACCTTCTTGTAAGCATCAAAACCGGAAAAGGTCGTTTCGGGGGTAACTTGAAATTTGTTTCGGCCGCGGGCTTTGAGGATGCGGCTGCGTAGCTTGATGCGATCCTCGAACAAGTCGCCAATGGCAGTGAGCGCGACGTTCTCGTCCGCGCCCATCGCTTGTGCGGCGGCTCCGCTTCCACGACCGCCGATTCCGACCAAGCCAATTTTAATGACTTTGTCGTCCTTGGCTGCCCGGGCCACGTGAGGGGCGGCCAAAAGAGCTCCTGCCGTAAGTGAGGAACCGGCTTTAACGAAATCGCGACGAGAGGTAAATGGATTCATAACATTCACTTTGAAGGGATTTTATCCTGATGTGAAGAGATTAATTCACCAAAAGGAAAATTTGTTCATGCGCATTACGCTCGCCAATCCTCGGGCCTTGCCTTGTCCGCTTAGGCTCATCGAAGAGAGGCCAACGGGGGAACCCGATTGACAAAAAGGGCCTCCCGGAACCTTTTTATGATTGATCTACTACCCGCATAGTCGAATTTAGAGAGTTTCCTTAACCCAATATTCAATCAATGAAAATCTCCTTGCCCATTCTTTCGTTTTGCCTCGCCGCTTTTTTTATGGATCTTGGGGCGGCAGACAAAAAAGTCGTGTTCGTGGCCGGAGCAAAAAGCCATGGATACTTTTCACACGAGCATATTGCCGGTTGCAAGTTGCTCGCCAAGCATTTGGACGAAGCCAAAATCGGTCTCAAGTCGGTTGTGGTGACGGACAATGGTTATCCCAAGGATCCATCCGTCTTCGACGACGCGGCTGCGGTCGTCGTTTATTGTGATGGGGGAGGAAGACACCTACTCAATGCCCACCTCAAGGAATTCGACAAGATCATGAAGCGCGGAGTTGGGCTGGCCTGCCTGCACTACGGGGTGGAGGTCCCAAAGGGCGCTCCCGGAGATCATTTCCTCAAGTGGATAGGTGGTTACTTCGAAACCAACTGGTCGGTCAATCCTCATTGGACGGCCGAATTCAAGGTTTTGCCCAATCACCCCGTCAGCTCGGGTGTCAGGCCTTTCGCAATAAACGACGAGTGGTATTATCATATGCGCTTTCGTGAGAACATGAAGGGGGTGACTCCGATTCTTTCCGCCATGCCCGGCGCCGACACGCTCAAACGCCGAGACGGCGCCCACAGCAACAATCCGCATGTTCGCGAGGCTGTGCTCAAGCGCAAGGAAGCCCAGCACGTCGCGTGGGTCTACCAGCGGGGCAAAGACTATGGAGAGGGGCGCGGATTTGGTTTCACCGGCGGACACAACCACGTCAATTGGGGATCCGACAATGTAAGGCGCCTCGCTT
This sequence comes from Opitutia bacterium, assembly GCA_038121045.1. Classification (GTDB taxonomy): domain Bacteria; phylum Verrucomicrobiota; class Verrucomicrobiia; order Opitutales; family Seribacteraceae; genus Seribacter. Next base: position 14,198 of record JAYOMW010000053.1, on the reverse strand, counting down.
TAAACGCCATTGCGTGGATTGCCAAAGTGGACGTGCCTAAAGGAGGAGTGCGTCCGGGTGAAGTGACCGTAGGTGACCTTCAAGCTAACCAAGACTATTCTCCGCGAGGATGGGAAGCCGAGAAAATCGAGAGCAAACTGAAGGAATTCAATGACAAGGCACCGAAAAAAGGCGCCTCTCACGACCTGAAAAAATCATCGGACGGTTCGCGGGCTAAGCCCCTTTTCGCAAGCCAGGTGGTAACCGCCCGAACCCCTGGACAAGGCATAGACGTTTTGGCAGAAATCAAAGGACTGGATGAACTGCATCTTTACGTAAGCGATACGGGGAATGGTTATGCCTGCGATTGGGCCAATTGGGTGAACCCCAGGTTGGTCGATGCTTCGGGCAAGGAAACCAAGCTTACCTCCTTGAAATGGAAAGATGCCTCTTCGGGTTGGGGAGGGGTCAACTTGAACAAAAATGCAAATGGCGGCGCAATGAAGGTAGCGGGAAAGGAGGTTCAAGGCATAGGTTGCCATGCGAACTCCCTGATCAGTTATCAATTGCCGGCTAACCATAAATTCACTCGTTTTCTAGCCACGGGTGCTTTGGATGACGGGGGAACAAGTCAAGGCGCCTGTGGAAACCAATCCAGCGTACAATTTTACGTTTATTCTAAAAAACCCGAGGTTCTCGGGGGCGTCAGGATCTCTACCGGCTCGAAAGGTTCGGGGAAGCGGATCGGTGAACAGGGTGATCCTGCCCATGCGGTGGACAACTTGGACGTGCACGAGAAACTAAACGCAATCTTGTTCGCGAGCGAACCCATGATTCTGAGCCCTTCTGCGATCGACGTCGATCACCGTGGCCGGGTTTGGGTTTGCGAAGTAACGAATTATCGCAGGCACAAGAACAAGCGTGAGGAAGGGGACCGCATTTTAATTCTCGAGGATACGGACGGAGACAACAAGGCGGACAAGGTGAAGACCTTTTATCAGGGCAGGGACGTTGATTCCGCGCATGGCGTGAGCGTTTTCGGAAACAAGGTGATCGTTGCGGTGGGTGACCGGATCATGGTCTTCACCGACTCGAACGGGGATGACAAACCCGATTCCAAGGAGAATCTCTTTACGGGCATTTCCGGCACCCAGCATGATCATGGTATCCACGCCGTTCACTTCGGACCGGATGGAAAATTTTACTTCAACTTTGGAAACAGCGGCAGACAAATCAAGGACAAGGACGGAAAACCGATTGTCGACCAAGCTGGTAACGAGGTAAACGACAAGCGCAAACCCTATCAGCAGGGAATGGTTTTCCGTTGCAACGAGGACGGCTCGGATTTCGAGACCTTGGGTTGGAATTTCCGCAATAACTGGGAAGCGGCCGTGGACAGTTTCGGTTCCGTTTGGCAGTCCGACAACGACGACGACGGCAACCGTGGCGTTCGCATCAACTACGTCATGGAATTTGGAAACTACGGTTACCGGGGTGAATTTTCAGGCAAGGGCTGGAGAGACAAGCGCACCAACGTCGAAACGGAGATCCCTCTTCGCCATTGGCATCTCAATGATCCCGGCGTGATGCCGAACTTGCTGCAAACCGGAGCCGGTTCACCCACAGGCATAATGGTCTACGAAGGCACTCTTTTGCCCGAGGTTTTTCAAGGTCAGGTCATCCACTGCGATGCCGGTCCCAGTGTCGTCCGGGCGTATCCCGTCTCGAAGAGCGGAGCGGGCTATGATGCCGGGGTTGTGGACATTCTCAACGGAGCGAGTCGCGACAAATGGTTTCGACCTTCCGACGTGGTTGCCGCTCCCGATGGCTCGCTCATAGTGGCGGATTGGTATGATCCTGGTGTGGGCGGGCATAACATGCGGGACTTGGAAAGAGGCCGACTTTTCCTGGTTGCTCCGGATGGACATCAATACCAATCGCCCAAGGTCGACGTTTCCAAGATCGATGGAGCCATTGCCGCCTTGAAGAGCCCGAATCAAGCTACGCGATACTTGGCTTGGCATGCCCTCCGCAAGCTGGGTAAGAAAGCCGAGCCCGCCTTGCAAAAACTTTGGGCTGATTCCAACCCTCGTCACCGTGCCCGAGCCTTGTGGATTCTGGGAAAGATGGCAGGCAGGGAATCTCATTACGTGAACCTCGCCGTCAAGGATGAGAATTCGGACATCCGCATCGTGGGGCTTCGCTTGGCCCGTCAGTCGGCCGAAGTTGAAACCATTGCCGTCGTGAGCAAGCTAGTGGACGATCCTTCACCTCAGGTGCGTCGCGAATGCGCCATCGCCCTAAGGCATGAAAAGACTTCTCGGGCGGCCAAGCTTTGGGCAGAGCTTGCGATCCGTCATGACGGCAAGGACCGATGGTATTTGGAAGCCTTGGGCCTTTCTTCCGACTTGAACGCCGATGCCTGCTTTGATGCCTGGCTTGCCAAAGTCGGGGGCAAGTGGAATACGCCTGTTGGTCGAGACATCGTTTGGCGCATTCGGGCAAAGGCAGCTCCAAGCTACTTGGTAAAGATTCTAAAGGATGAGAATCTCTCCTCCGAAAGTCACCCGCGTTACGTCAGAGCTTTGGATTTTCACTCTGGCCCCGAGAAGGACAAGGCTTTGGAATCGCTGCTGGACATTTGAAGTTTTATTGAGATTGTCTTCGGTCTTCCTCAAGGCTGGAAACTTTTCTTCATGAACCCGAAATTGCTTTGATATGCTTGCCTTCGTGACACGGATTTTATTGCCTCTTGTTTGCACGGGTTTTCTTTTCGCCGAAGAAGTTAGACCGAAGGACCGGTTGATCGTGGAAACCCTGACCCGGCTTAAGCGATTCGATGTTTCGGGGAATGAAAAATGGAAGGCAGCGGTGGAAAGATTCGCCTGCTCCCAAAGGGGAGAGGAGGGATATTTTGAGGTGGTGGAACAGTTTTCCATCAAGGCCGAGTTGCCTGAATTGCTACGTTTGGTTCAGGAGAATGCCTCCGGAGGACAAGTCGCCAAGGCGGTCCAAGTCGTCTTGGCTTTGGGAGAGCAGGAGGAACTTTTCAAATTGCTTCTCGCCGTACCGCCCAAAAAAGCGGATGCAATCGTCACCCTCATCGGTTTCGTCAAGACGCCTCGGGCTGAAAAGTTGCTCGAGAAATACAAGGCGATCAACAAGCCCACCACCTCCGTCGTCAAGGACGCTCCCGCTCTTCTTTCCTCCCCTGAAGATATCAAGACTCTTGCCGCCCGGGCAGGAAACGCCAAGCAAGGCAAAGCCGTTTTCCAAAAGTTTTGCTTTGCTTGCCACAAGGCAGGAGATCTTGGGATCGACTTTGGCCCGGGGTTGTCCGAAATCGGGGACAAGTTGCCCAAGAGTGAGTTGTTGTTGGCCATAGTAAAACCAAATGCAGGCATTAGTTTCGATTACGAGGGCTGGACGATTGAGACCAAGCAAGGTTCCGTCCTCGCTGGAATTGT
>JAYOMW010000053.1:0-10652 GCA_038121045.1 Opitutia bacterium | reverse complement strand
ATTCTTATTTCAGTGGGCCCGATTCCCAGAAAGTAGATTTCAAATTCATTGGTGGCAGCGAAACAAAGAAACGAATTCACCATATAGCCGCTCGTTATGGCAAGAATTCCGAAAAACCACCATTCGAGCTTGTCTTCGGGTTGGGCGATCAAGGCATAGCCAATAATCAACCCGCACTGAAAAACATAGTCTAGAAAGTGATCCATGTAGAACCCCCATTTGACTAGTCCGGTGTTGCGTTTTCTTCCGACGGCTCCATCAAAAAGGTCCGTAATATATTGAAGACAAACAGCTAGAGATACACCCCAAAACCAACAGATGTCTCCCGAATGTCGAACTTGCCAAGCCGAAGCAATCACAAGCCCGGTCCAAGGGATCGTAAGGAGCGTGAGGTGATAAGTTTCAAGACAAGCTGGGATTCGGTCGACCCACTTGGCCACGAACCGTTTTTCCCAAGGGCCCAAGATGGATTGGCCCTTTTTAAACGCGCCGCCGAAACCTTCGTTTTTCATGGGTGTTTTTTGTCGTTTTGGCAAATCCTCGGGAAGAGAAAAGGAGAAGTTTTTCTGAGCTTCGCATAAATAATGAGAAATTGCATTTATCTGAAAAGCGTTTACTCTGCCACATTATTTGCCTGCCAAAAAGAGAAAGTTGTCTAAATTCGGGTAAAGCTCTCTTAGGCAAGTTTGCGGTATGAACAACAAAATTCTATGTGTAGATGACGAGGAATCGATCCTCAAAGGTTTTCAGTTGAATTTGAGAAAGGATTTTGAGTTGCACCTTGCATCCAATGGAGTGGAAGGATTGGAAGTTTTTGACCGGGAACAAGGATTTGCGCTTGTGCTTTCGGATATGCGCATGCCGCAAATGGACGGCGCGACCATGCTTTCGGAGATCAAAAAAAGAGACCCTGAGGTTGTCACCGTTTTACTGACCGGGCATACGGATTTTGAGTCTGCCATGTCCGCTGTGAACGAGGGAAGTATTTTTCGCATGCTTTCCAAGCCATGCCCGCCCGAAATGCTTATTCGGGTACTTAACGATGGGTTGGCCCAGCACGACCTGATCAAGAGCAAGAGAATCTTATTGGACCAAACTCTGCGCGGCGCGGTCGATGCTTTGGCCCAATCTCTGTCCACCGCCAAGCCCCTCTTTTTCGGTCGAGCTCAACGGGTGCGCAGAATCGCCAACGAATTGGCGGAAATGATCAAGCTCGAAGATGCGTGGCGGGTCGATATTGCCAGTATCTTTTCCCAATTAGCCTATATTTCGTTGCCGGAATCGGTGAGCGAGGACGTTTATTACAAGAAAGATTTGACTTCCGCGGTCAAAGAAATGGTACGAAAATTCCCTGATGACACGCAAAAACTCATAGAGAAAATTCCTGGGCTGGAAGAAGTCGGTGAAATTCTTGAGAAATTGGCTATCCAGCACAGGTTTGAGACAGAAGATGGATCCGGGATTCGAAAGGCGGCGTCGATTCTTCGCGTGGCACTCGATTTTGATTATTACGAGGAACAAGGCCATGACAGAAGCCTGATCGTTCAAACCCTCAAAAGCCGAAAGGAAGAGTATGATCCGGAGGTTACGGAATGCCTTTCCCAATTGCTTGTCGTCGCTGAACAAAAATACCGTCTTGAAGAAATCCTGATTCGAAAACTTGAAATTGGAATGAGGTTGGCCCAAGAGCTTCGATTGTCGGACGGGTTTCTGGTTGCCTCCAACGGCACCGACGTGGACCGTCAACTACTGAGGGTCATCAGGAACTATTCATCTTGTTTTGCCGAGTCCCCTTTCCCTAAAAAAATACAAGTCACCGTTCCTGTTTTGTAGGCATTGAGCCTATTTCTTTTCATTGAAGGTTAAGTCTTACATCGCCCTCTTGTCCATCGTGTCGCTAGTGGGGGCATCCCTCCTGATAGGACTGGGTTGGTGGGCTTTCGCCGATTTGGCAAAGGCGACGAGGCTTTTGGACGAAGAAACGCGTCGAACCGGTGAGTCCTCCATCGAATACCAGGACCTTCATGCTTTTCTCGACACGACAAGAAACGTTTTTACCTCGTTGGACATCTATCCCGAACGTTATTCAGGTCTTTTTGGGGTGACGAGAGATGAATTGTCATTGGCCCAAAAACAGCTCAATCACATCGCTTCCAATTATTCCAATCATTACCCCGAGGAGGTCCTCGAGCCCGTCCGAAGAGATCTCGCGAAAACGGAACAAGCCATTCTTGATCTCGAGGGATTTGCCTTTGAAGCCGAAGACCTGAAGCCAGGGCAGAAGAAAGACTTTTGGCAAAAACGCAACCAGGCGAAAATCCAATATGAGACGGTTCGGGACGAACTGAAGAGAAGCCTGGAGAATATTGAAATTGAATCCGAAAAGTACAGGGCTCAGTCCGAAAAAGAAGTTTCGAACAAGTGGGAAGCCCTCAAAGGACAAGAGGATCGAAATGCCTTTTTTCTCATTTTGGGGGTTGGGTTCTATCTCGTTCTGATTTCTTTGTTGGGATTCGTCACTTACAAAAGCTTGGCCAGTCCCTTGAGAAAACTGGAACAAGCTGCCGAGTCATCGATCGATCACAACAAGCCATTTTCCATGGTGGAAGTCGGCCCCTATGAAATCAGATCCCTTACCCGTCGGTTGCAAGGCCTCATCTTTGGCCTCGAGGAAACCGTGGAGACGAGAACGAAAGAGCTGAGGGAAAGAACCATCCAATTACAGGCAGAAATTCAGCAAAGAAAAGAACTTGAGACCCAGCTTGTGCATGCCCAGAAAATGGAGGCGGTCGGGCAACTTGCCTCAGGCATCGCCCACGAGATCAATTCCCCTTCTCAATTTGCCAATGACAACATTCTTTTTCTCAAGGACGCCGTGGAGGGGTTTATTGCAGAAATCGACAAAACGGACAAAGCGCCGGATGAAAAAGAAATGCGTTTTCTCAAAGAGAACTCTCTTCAAGCCGTTGAGCAGGCCAAGGAGGGAATCGGCCGGATTACAACGATTGTAAAATCGATGAAAAACTTTGCCTATCGGGATGCGAATTCCGAAAAGAAACCCAACGATTTGAATCAGGCGATTCGATCGACTACCGTGGTCGCGACCAACGAATGGAAGTATCATGCGGAGATGCAACTGAATCTGGACGAATCCTTACCCATGGTTCCCTGTAACATTGGAGAGATCAACCAAGTGGTCCTCAACCTGATTGTCAACGGCGCTCATGCGATTCGGGACCGCTTTCAGGAAAATCAAAAGGGAACCCTGACCGTTGCCTCCAAACATTACCCGGAAGCGAATTGCGTGGTGATTTCCATTACGGATAACGGGGGAGGGATTCCGGAAAAGGTTCAAAGCAGAATATTCGAACCCTTTTTTACGACAAAGGACGTCGGAGTCGGTACCGGCCAAGGGCTTGCGATTGCCCATAACGTAATCGTGAAATCACATGGAGGACAGATATGGTTTGAGTCAAAGCAAGGCGAAGGCACCACTTTTCATATCAAGTTGTCGATGAGCAAACCCGGTTAGTCAGGCAAATTGAAGAACCCTTTCAACAGATCCATCCCTTCGGAACTCCTCTTGACTTTGGCGTTGTTCTTATTTGGTTGCTCGGACGAAAACCAAGCCGTCACCAAGCCGTCGTCCTCGTTTGTTCCTTTCCCTCCAAAAGTTGCGCCCGACCTTACGAAAGAGGAGAAAAAAATGCTCAAAAGGTCTGATTTTGTAAAAATCGAGCCAGGTGAATTTCTTATGGGAAGTCCGGACGATGAACCCGGTCGTCAATCAAACGAAACACTTCACAAGGTCAAGATCACCAAACCGTATTATCTAGGTGTCTCGGAGGTAACCATTGCTGAGTGGAATAGGCTACAGCCTAAAGCCCTGCAAAAAGACAACCCCTTTTTTCTTATGAATTCAACGAAGGGAGTGATCAAACGCCTCAAGAAAGAATTTCCCGAAGAAATGAAAGACGAATTGGAATTAAATTCGGACGAAAGAGTATTCACGGTGGAAATCCTCGAAAAGATAGTCCCTGTTCTTGAACGGAAATACGAAGCGGCCAAGAAAGCAGAGAAGAGAAAGCAAGACCCTGCTTGGAGCAGTGGAGATATCGAATTAGGCTTGAAAGAATTAAGAAACCTTGTCGTAGGAAGGAAATCTTTGCCCGTCACCGACGTTTCTTATCCTCAGGCAAAATCTTTTTGTTGGAGAAGGACCGAGTATGCTTGGAGAAACTCAAAAATTCCCAAGGGTATGGTCTTTCGACTGCCGACCGAAGCGGAATGGGAATATGCCTGCAGGGCAGGCCTGAAAGGCGTTTGTGGATTGGAGGAGGGGGAGAAGCTTTCAGGAATGAACGCCAATATAAATGGAGGAAAAAAGGAATTCATAATCGGTGAGGAATCTTATTTGATTCACCAAAAAAAATTGATTCCAGTAGAAGTGGCCCAAACCAAATATCCTGCGAATGCTTGGGGCATCCATGACATGCATGGCAGCGTATACGAATGGTGCCATGATTATTATGCCGCCTACCCCACGGAAGAGTTGACCATCGACCCACTTGGCCCAATCCGGGGCAAAGAGAGGGTACTGCGTGGAGGAAGCTTTATCAGAACCGCCCACGAGTCCCGTTCGGCCGCAAGGCATTCGGTGGAACCTTCTTGGCGAGGTTCGGAAATTGGCTTCAGGGTTGTGCTTGGGTTTCCCCTGTAAGCGTCGCTCTCTTGACGTCTCGGTTCATTTTCCGAGAAACTTAGACAAGGTTTCGAGCACTTGAGAGGATGGAAGCGCGTAAATGGTGACCCGATCTACTCGGGCAATGTTCAAGCCGATGCATTTGCCCTGAAGGTTGAACAAAGGGCCGCCCATTGAATTCTTCGGGAGAGGCAGATCGTGTTGGAGAATCATTGGGAAATTGTCTTTCCTCTTGGATACGGGTCCACTCATTTGGAGATTCCTGTTGAACAAATCAAAGGTCACAGACCGGTGACCCAAGGTCACGTTGTAAGTTTTCAATTCTGATTTACGTTTCACCTCAATCCTCACGACGTCGCCTGGATCATTGCTGCCGACGAACTTTACGACTTGATCCCTTTCCTTCACTCGCCTTCCGTCGATTTTGGTAATCACGTCTCCTTTTTGGATGCCGACCTTGTATGCGGCCGCTTGGGGCACGACCTCGGTGATGCGCACGCCTCCCACGGCATCTCCCTCCGCTCCCAGCACAACCCCCATCACTCCTCCTTCGCGTCCAATTTCGCGAGGGGCGCCACTTGTCACCCCGGCCCGAATTTCCTTGAGCATGGAATAGGAGGACAAAACCCACGAACCCGTTGGAGTCGAATTTGCGTCACTCCATTCCAGGACAGGAAAAACACGGTCCTCTGAGAGCAGTTGGTAGAGGGCGAGGTCGGTTTTCTCGTCCCGCTTCTTGATTTTCAGGCGATACTTCCTGCCATCCGAGGTTTCGGCTTCCCTTGCCCCGACGCAATCGCTTGCTTTGGTCAGGACGTATCCACGAGCATCCACAATGCCACCCATGGCAATCAGCTTGTCGTTGCGCGTCAATCGAACGGTGGTCGAAAGCGCCTGTTCGTGAGCTTTCCCGAATGCCTTTTGCGTCGAGATACCGTTGAGACGAAATTCTTCCGCAAGCAAAAGCGTGTCGTTGTCCTCCGTACCACGTGCCTGTGAGAAAGACCAAAAAAGAAGGGCAATGAGGGGTAAAGGCTTCATTCCTCCGGGCGTTCGCCAAGTTTGATTGTCAATGATTGGGCGCTTCCTTCCCGTTCATACTCGAGTTTGATTTCATCACTCGGCTTTTTGGTTGCCAACAAAATCGTCAGCTCTTCGCGATTGTCGATTTTTTCCCCATCCACGGCCAAGATCAGGTCGTTTGGCCGTAACCCTGATTTTTCCGCCACCGTTCCCTCAATGGCTTCGACTACGATAACGCCCTTCTCGGTTTCCTTGCAGGCTACTCCCAAAAAGCCGCCTTTTTCCATTTGGGCAAGGGTAAAGAGCTTTGAGTTTTGAAAAAACTCCCAATTTGCCAGAAAGGACTCGATGGGGACGTGAAAATTCTCGTCGGGTTTTTTGGATATGCGGCTGTGTATGGCAATCACTCGCCCGTCAAAGTCAAAAAGAGGGCCACCCGAATCACCACCAAGCAACCTGCTGTCCGTCTGCATGGTTTCGTTCCTGTTGCCGATCACTCGGCCTATTCTCACGACGATCCCCCTTTCCTGGTCAAAACCACCGGGGTGTCCGAGGCCAAAACACCAATCACCCAATGAAACGCTTCCTCGCGGAGCCATCTTTGCGAAAGGCCAGGAACCTGATTTTGTGATCTTGAGCATTCCAGCGTCTGAAAGCTCGGAACCCCCCAAGCTAATTGCGGGAAGTCTTTCGCCATTAGGCAAGCGAACGGTCATTTTCTTTCCGCTTGAGCCAATGACGTGAGCGGCAGTCAGCACCAAGCCGTCTTTGGAGACGATTACCCCGCTCCCCGCTCCATCCGTTGCTTCGATTGAAACTACGGCTCCTTGAACCTCGGGGAGCAGAGACTGCAGTCGAAGTTGGATTTCAAGAAGGTCATCCGAATTTTCTGGAACGATTCGATTCCATGCACGTTCGGTGGCGTCATCTTTCGGCAGGAGAATATGGGGAAGAAGGAATGCCACCAAGAGTGCTTTGAAGGGGATGCGCATCAACCTAATGAAATCCTTCCGACGGAAAACCGCAAACCGGATTTATGACAATCCGATAAAATTTCAGATGTCTCGGGAAACCTCGTTCTTCGTTTCTTTGTGCAAAAGAAAACCAAGGAATTTTCTCATGGACACCGGGAAGCGGGTCGTCCTGAGAAGGTGTACGGAGATTTTGGCGCCGTCGATCAAAAGAGTTTCGGATGACTTTTGGTATTGAGCCGGTATTTGAGCATCTTGACTTTGGGGCAACCCGAGTACCAAATCAGGGAGAGCCTTTTTGGCATTGCTTTGAGCAATGAGGCTGAGGGACAGCGCCATTTTTTCCTCCTTGAGAAAATGCCGCTCAATGGAAACGAGAGCTTCGCTTTCAAAGCGGTCGAACTCATCGAGAATCAAACCCTCAACGGACTTTGCGCAATAAACGTAAAGAAAGGGTTTTTCAGCCCATGCGTCCCCGTTGACTCCAACGAAGCCTGCTTTGGCAAAATAAAACTGCCCCTTGGTGGGAGCGGCGAGGAAACGGGCGAATTGTAAGGCGGAAAGGCGGTTTTGAGCTGAGTCGCTCGTTCTTGCAAACAGGGTTTGCGATGCCGGTTCGAGTTCCCTGATGCGATGAATTTTCAAATCGAAGTTTCGCGCCGAAAAATCCCACATAAACGCCCCGTCCAAATCCTCTCCCGAAGCCACTTCCAAAGCAGACGCGCTGGAAGAGGGATAAGTTTTCACTCTTTTGGAAAGAACTTCCCGCCACCAGCTTGTCTTTTCAAGGCAGAGCTCCAAAAGCCTTCCGTCTTTGGTTGAGCCAGGTGAGGTGGAAAAAGCCAGGTTGTTTTGAAAAACCTGTTTGAGATCGGTCATCTCGGGGGAAAAATCCTTTCGGGTGGCGAATACAATCGAACGGAAGGCGTAGGGCACTTGATTCAGGGAGAGATCTTGCCCATTGGCTTTTCCGCTGAAGAGATCCAGATCATATGCGTCTCCGTCTACGGTTTCCTTTGCCTTGGATCCGTTTCGATCAAGAGCGGACGTCGAGTGGATGGATACTTTGATCTTCATCTCCCGTTCGAATTGTTCGGCGCATTCTTTGACCGGAATGGCAATCGATTCATCGCAACGTACGCGTATTGATTGGTTGAATTGCTCCTGCCCTTGTTCTCCAATTTTGTTCCAAACCACGATCATCGAGGCAAGGACGAACATCGAAAGAAGAGATAGCGTCACGCCTCCGTATTTAGGAGCGCGAAAGGTCTTGATCTCCTCTGGATTGAAAGGTTTCACGAAGGGTTTCGAACAATCGAGGCATCGAACATTGTCGGAAGCCAGTTACCCAAATAAGCAAAGGGAAAAAAATAAATTTGCAACCGCCTAATGAAATTTTCCTTCGAGAAGCATGAAGGTACCCGTTCAGGTTTAAGTTTCCAACGGGGAGAACCGGCTCAAGGTCTTTTTCAACTCCTTGCGTCCAATGATCTTGATCGCCTCCGACAACTTGACCCATTTTCGGGATCTTTTCGATTCCTCGGGCCAACTCGAATAAACTTTCGTAACGAACATGGGATACAGGTTAAGGCAGGTGTTCTTATGGATGCATTGGATCTTTTTCTTGTTCACTTTACCGGCTATGCCCGCTTCCTCGTAGGCCTCAACCAAAGCCGTGCGGGTGGGTCCGAGTCTGCGAATCATGTTTCCCTTGGGCAAACCCCATGATTTGCTTTTCGTGGTAATGAGCAATACTTCTACCCCCCCTTTCTTAAAGCGGTAAGGAATGACTCCCCACTTTGTCGCACTCGCCATTATCCGCCTGATGATCGATAAAAACCCATGAAAAATATATTCAATAAATACACTATATATGCAAGTCCAAAAAAGCGTTCAAGCGGGCTGATGCGGTCCATGATCGTCCTGTCACGAATGGTCGTAAATTTCTCACTTTGCGAGACCATCCGACTTGCCAAGAAGACGTTGATCGTTTGCGATGGTAAGGATCGAATATGTCTTTTTTGGAAGTAGAGCATTTACGAAAGAGTTTTCCTTCTCCCGAGGGCGGGGAGTCTTTGATCGTGGACCTGAAACAATTTTCCCTGAAATCCAAGACTCTTTGCGCGATGAAAGGCGAAAGCGGGTCGGGCAAAACGACTTTCCTCCACCTGCTGGCCGGCATTCTCAAGCCAGACGAAGGATCCATTGTTCTAGACGGGAAGGAAGTTTCCGGACTGAGCGAGGGCGCTAGGGACCGACTGCGAGCCGAATCGATTGGCTATGTTTTTCAGTCATTCAACCTGCTCCAAGGTTTCACTTGTCTGGAGAACGTACTGCTTGCGACGTCTTTTGCGGGGAAGGTAAAAAAGGCTTGGGCCAAGGAGTTGCTGGACCGGGTGGGTTTGTCCCCGAGAGCGGATTATTATCCCCGGCAGCTTTCCATTGGTCAGCAGCAAAGAGTGGCTTTGGCAAGGGCTTTGGCCAATCAACCCAAACTGGTTCTTGCGGATGAACCAACCGGGAACCTTGATCCGAAAAACGGCCAAAAGGCCCTTTCCCTTCTCAGGGAGCTGTGTCTTGAAAACGGCAGTTCTCTTTTGCTCGTTAGCCACGAGCAGAAGGTAATCGAATCCTTCGAACATCAATTCAGATGGGAAGATCTCAATCAGGTTTCTGTCAGTACGGAGGTCGAATAGAAACATGTTCAAGTCTCCTTTTGCCGTGATTGCCTTGCTTGCCTGGAGAGGGCTGAAGCAACATGCCTTTTCCTCCTTTGTCGCCATATTCACGATATCAATGGCCGGGGGTCTCTTTTTGAGCACATGGAAAATCAAGGAGGAAACGCAAAAGGCCTTTAACAACTCTTCCGGCGGGTTCAACGCAGTTCTCGGAGCCCGTGGGTCGAAACTTCAACTCATTCTCAATGCCATTTTTCATTTGGAGGCATCACCCGGGAATTTGTCTTGGGAGCAATACGAGTTGATTCGCAAAACCAGAGGGGTAAGGGAGGCTTACCCAATTGCGGTCGGAGACAATTATCATGGCTATCGTCTGGTTGGCACTTTGCCCGAGTTGTTCTTGAAGCACGAATGGAAGAAAGGAAGAAAGTACGAGGTGCGAAAAGGAGGACGAATCTTTACCGACAATGCAAAGGAAGCGTTGGTGGGAGATTTTGCGGCCCGTAAACTGGGCTTGTCCGTCGGCAGTAAGTTTCATCCTTACCATGGGTTGAATTTTGATGAGAACAGCCGTCATCAGGATATTTACGTCGTGGTTGGACTACTGGAGCCTACGGGGACTCCTTCCGATAAGGTGATATGGATTCCAATCAAAGGGATACAGCAAATGGAAGGGCATGATCCGGCCGCCGCCCAATCCGTTAGCGCGGTGCTCTTGTCTCTCAAGGGCGCGGCTGGCTTTCAACTCGACATGAAGTACAACAAGCAGGGCAACCAAGCTACTTTGGCTTGGCCGGTCGCGACCACTTTGGCCTCTTTTTTTGACCGCTTGTCATGGTTTGAGGATATCCTTGCTTTGGTTTCTTTCTTCGTGGCCTTCGTAGGAGCTCTTATTATTTTCGCCACCTTGCGTACGGTGATGAATGAAAAAAAGCGAGAATATGCGATTATCCGTTGTTTGGGGGCGAGCCGTTTGGTGGTTACCTGCGTGGTGCTTGCACAGTCCTTGTTTTTGTCCTTGGCGGGACTACTTGGGGCCTTTCTTGCCTATTGGGGTATCGGCTTCACCGCGGCCCGTTTGATTCGCGAAAAGACGGGCGTCGTGATGGATCCTTTGTCCTTGGTCACGTTCCCTCAGGAGAACGAACGGCAATCCTTATGGCATCTGGTTGAAGAGGAGGGGTATGAAGCCTTGTGGCCCGTGGTCGAACCTTTTTTCCCCCTTTTGGTTTTAGTGCTCGGAATTTTTCTTATCGGATTCGCAAGTGGCTTGATTCC
>JAYOMW010000052.1:5274-19621 GCA_038121045.1 Opitutia bacterium | reverse complement strand
GCAGGTTCGAAGGGATCGCTTCCCGCTCCTCCCCCTGCCGTTCCTCCTCCGGTCATTCGATTGATGCTCCCTTGGGTAACTTCGTAAAATTCGGTTTCCAACGGCGTGCCTTTGGAAGCACGGCCGTACTTTGATACGACAACGGCATTAGCCCGTACTTCGTATTGCCATTCGACCGTCTCGGTAATGAACTGAATCATCTGACCGAGGGACATGGAGTTTAGAGTGATAGTCACGTTCGGGAAACCATCGTTTGGTTCTTTGATTGCAATGATGTTCAAACCTTTTTTTGCAGGATCTTTTTCCTTTGAATCGAATTTTTTCGCCAGTCTTCCTAATTCCGTCATGACTTCGTTCAGTGGGGATTTAAAGAATTGGACGCCTGAAATTTCAACATCTCTGAGTTTTTGCTCAAGGGGAGTGGGAGACTTGCCGGTAGTCGATGACAAAGGGATCGATGCAAAAATGAACGCAATGAGGGAGATTCTCATGAATGAAATATCAGCTAACTTCACTCATCCATCAAGTGAAAAGATGCTCTTGGGCAAGAACCTGGCGACTCTTTATTCGAACTTGGAATTCGACTTCCATGAAGTCATCCAAAGAGGGCTCAAAAAATAGCTCTCATGCCTCTTTGAAAAATGGAATGAGTCCGCATTGGAAGTGCCCTAGTGTCTCGGGTAAGCGTTTTCGGCAGTCCATAAGCACCCCAAAGGTTCGTGTTTTCTCCTGAGTTGGCATGAAGTCGAGCAATTCACCGTGACGCGTGCAATCTCTTTCATGGACAAGGAAGTTTGCGGATCAAGATGATTGCTTCCTGTCGAATGGTTTATAAGCCATTCGATGCGAGTATGGAAGAGGGCTTGGAGGCTCGTTTTTTTGAATGGGAGAGGTTGTTCTATTGCATGTTCCCAATCCGTTCCGCTGTTACTCCGTGGCCGGAGGTTTGGGGTTGATGGTGATTTCGGCCGAGGCTTGCATATGTGTGGCTTCGGCAACCATTTCTTCGACTGATGCCCTGCCCAGGTGAATGCCGAAGTCGAGAGTGAAGGAGCGGGTCTCTCCCGGGGCAATCCGAGGAACTCTGCCGTATTTGCGTTCAACCCTCCGGTTGAAAGGGTAGCCGGTGGCGGGCTCGATTCCGGTAACGTATCCGTCCTCTTGGGCCGCAGTGTTCTTCCAAATGGTCAAGTAGGGAAGTTCAGTGACCTTCCAGCGAACCGAGGTGGCTTGATCGCCTGCTGCGTTCGTCAGCAGGGCGAAGCAACTGGAATTGGCATCGGACAAAGGTTCGAGCAGGAAGACTTCCTCGACGAATCCAGGAGTGGGTTCCGCGTAGGTTTGCCAATCGGCTATTCCCTTGGCGGCATGCTCATTCATGGGGGTCACGCTTTTGGCCGGTGCGTAGACCATGGCACCTTTTTCAAGAATAGAGGACCCGTAGTTGCCATGGTAGATGAGCTGAAATTCTTGCGCGGATGAACCTTCGTTTGTCAGCTTGTCGGATATTTGAAAGGTGTCCGAACCGGGAACGGTGGATATTTCGGTCACCAACTTGAGTTTGGGGCCGTAGAAGAATTTCTCGTAAACCGTTCCGCTGATGCGAATTCGGTGAGGAGGTTCAGGATCGACGCTGATTTGGTAGCCGGATGCCGGGATGTTTTGGATTTTGCCATGGAGGGTGAGGGTCAAAGTAGCGGTTCCTCCGGTGTTGTCGATGAATTGATCGGTTCCCGGGTGTCCTGCGAATTCGAGTCCGCAACGAACCATCCATTCGTTGAACCCCTCCAACCATCCAAGTCCGCCCCGGCTCTCGAGGTCAACGTGAGAAGGGTGGACGACTTCCTTGACGGGCGAGTCCCAACCCAACCTGAGGTCTCCCATCCGGATGTCCAAAATTCCCATCCCGCGAGTCGGGATCACCCTGATTTGGAGGTTCCCGTTATCCAAGGTCAAAAGCTCGACTCCTTCCTGTTTGCCCCCTTTCAGGACCGTTTTGCTGACGGACCATTGGGCCGCGAAGGATTTGTCCTTGTGTTTGGTCGAGCCGTCCAGGAATTCGATTGCATCCTGCCGTGCGAGTGTGTTTTGGGTTTCCGGTTCCACGGGATCTATGTTTTCCGAGCATGCTCCAAGCGCAAGCAAACCGGAGAGAATTGGAGGAAGGGCCTTTTTCATGGGCAAGGTGTGGTTTGGAGTGTATTTAGCCGAAAACTTCTTCAAGCGCTGCCCGCATAACCTTGGGGTCCGGGTCGACCCCGGTCCAATGACGGATTCCGATAACTCCTTGATTCACGAGCATTCCGAGCCCGTCGATAACCTTGCAACCTTTCCTCCGGGCATCACGCACGAGGTTGGTCGTAGGTGGGTTGGGGATTACGTCGGCGACCACGGTTTCTGAGCTCAGGCTTTCGAGCTCGAAATCGAGACGGGCGTCGACGTCGGGAAAAAGTCCTATCGAGGTGGCGTTGATCAAAACGTCGGTTCCGGCAGGGATGACGAAGGTTTTGTCCCAAGGCACGAAACTGGCCTGAACAGGGAGCTTGTCGTCCAGGAGGGAAGTAAGTTCCTCCCCCCGCCCGACGGAACGGTTTACGATCGTGATGGAGGACGCCCCCGCCAATGCCACTTCGACGCCAATCGCCCGGGCTGCTCCACCCGCTCCGAATATGACGACGTTTTTGTCCGTGGGGTCGGTGAGTTCCTTGAGCGAGGACACGAACCCTTTTCCGTCCGTGTTTTCTCCGATCCATTTGCCGTCTTTTCGCACCACGCAATTAACCGCTCCCATGAGGGATGCCGATTCACCCAAGCCGTCCAGGTAATCGATGACCTTGACCTTGTGAGGGATCGTGCAGTTAAAGCCTTGGAATCCCATGACTTTGGCTCCCTTAACCGCATCTTCGAGATCATCGGGACCGACCTCGATCGTGAGGTATCTCCAATCGAGGTTGTGATGGCGGTACGCTGCCTCGACCATGACCTGCGTCGGGTTTTCCGCAATCGGTTGACCGAAGGCGGCGGTGAGTTCTTGCTTGAAGTTTAGCTCGTTTGACATTTTCAGAGTATGTTTTTTTTGTATCCAAAGTTATTAATTTATATGGATCGGCAAGACAAATCTAAGCACAGCCCTTGGATTACTTTTCATTTATTTACTCTTTCGTTTGTCGTTTCAAAAAAATCATTGAACGAACATTATTTCCACATTAGGAAATGCTTCCATATAAGGAAAATATGGCGGAAAACATCTTGATCAGTGAAGAAGCCTCTGCAAAGGGAACGGAGAGAACGTTGGCAATCCTTGAGCTCTTGGGCAGGTTTCGGAAGGGCCGGTCATCCAGTGAAATTGCTCGGTCACTTGGTCTTCCCGTGAACACGGTCGGTCGCATAACCGAGACCATGACCAAGCGGGGATGGCTTTACCGCAGAGAGGATGACCGAAGGTATGTGCTCACGAATCGAGTGGCGGACCTGACGCGACCCCAAGTGAATGACAAAAGTTTGGTCGTTACCTCATGGGATGCCCTCAAGGAGCTGCGCGAGAGAACAGGCGAGACGACGCAATTGCTTGCCATGTCCGAAGGGAAGGCTTTGATTCTGGAGCAATGCGTGTCCGATCAGGCGATCAAGGTTTCTGGTACGGTCGGCATGCGTGTTCCTTGCTATTCATGCGCCCCGGGTAAATCCATCCTGGCAAATATTCCTGAAGAGGAACTCGATCAATACCTTGAAAAGGTGACGTTGAAGAGTTTCACTCCTCGAACTTTGGCATCGCGTGAGCTTTTGCTTGGAGATTTGGAAAAGATTCGGTCAAAAGGATACGCCGTCGACGAGGCGGAGGGTTTGGAAGGAATTCACTGCGTTGCGGCCGTCATTCTCGATGATTATCATTATCCGATTGCCGCGGTCACCACGATCGCTCCTGCGTTTCGCTTGCCACCCGATCGTTTCGAGGGTTTCGGGCAAGCTTGCATGAATACCGCAGAGTTTATTCAAGCGAAACTTCTCAAGTAGCTCTTTTTCTAGATGTTATGAAACATTCAAAATTATTCCGCATGAAAAACAGAATCCTGCCCGTCTTGGTTGCCTTGGCCTCTCTTGGTCTATTCGGTTGCGGGGGGGATGATTCCGGAAGCAAGGGAGTCATAGCCTACACACCCCAAACCCTGTCCAATCCCTTTTTTAGCGTGATCGCCGATAACATAAGGGCCGAGGCCGAGAAGAATGGTTACGAAGTTCTCGTGGTCGATCCGGATATGGACGTGAAGAAGCAATCCGACCAAATCGATGATTTCATTGCCAAGAACGTGGTGGCCATCGTCTTGGTTCCGGTTGACCGGATGTCCATAGGACCGGCGGTCAAGCAAGCCAATGCAGCGGGCATACCGGTTTTTACGGTGGATGCGAAATGCGCCGCCGAGGGAGCCAAAATCGAAGGTCATGTCGGCACGGACAATTTTCAAGGCGGTGAACTGGCCGGACAGGCGATGATCCAAGCGCTGGGGGAAGAGGGAGGCAAGGTTCTGATTCTTGATTTGAAAAAAGCCAACTCCTGTGTTCTCCGGGTGGATGGCTTCAAGAAAGTAATCAACGCCCATAACGAAGGCCGTACCTCTGGCAAGATTGAGATTGTCTCCGAGTTGGACGGAAACGGTGATCGAACCAAGGGCTATGAATCAACCTCTGCGGCTTTGCAGGCTCATGAAGACTTGGCCGCCATATTCGCGATCAACGATCCTTCCGCTTTGGGAGCTTATACTGCGGTCAAGGAGGCAAATCGTGAGGACCGGATTAAGATTATTGGTTTCGACGGGATGCCGGACGGAAAGCAAGCGATCAAGAATGGACAAATTTACGCCGACCCAATCCAACACCCGGACAAAATGGGCATTCAAATCGTCCAGCTTGTCGTGAAGTACCAAGCGGGTGAGGAATTTCCAAAAGAAACGCTCCTCCCGGCTACTCTTTACACCAAGGCGGAAGCGGACCAGGATCCCGACCTGAAGTAGCTTGGTCACTGAAACCAAAGAGGCCTTGCTGCTCCGGATGAGGGGCATAGCCAAGGGTTTCCCGGGGGTGCGGGCTCTCGACGGTGTTGATCTTGATCTGTATTCAGGCGAAGTCTTGGCTTTGCTTGGTGAAAACGGAGCAGGGAAAAGCACTCTAATCAAGGTAATTGGAGGTGCCCATCTCCCGGACGAGGGAACGATTGAAATCGATGGACGAATCGCCCGTATCGAGACTCCTCAGGATTCGCTGCGAGCGGGTATCGGAATGATTTATCAGGAATTCAATTTGGTTCACGGTTTGACGGCCAGAGAGAATATTTTTCTCGGGCAGGAGCCCTCCCGTTTTGGTTTTGTCCCCCGTTCCGAGGAAAGGGAAAAAGCGTTGAAGCTTTTTGAGCGCATTGGAGTGGAGATTGATCCGGAAAAGCCTTGCGGAGAATTGTCGGTGGCCGAACAGCAAGTGGTCGAGATTGCCAAAGCTCTTTCCCAAAATGCTCGGATTATTGTGATGGACGAACCGACTGCGGCTTTGACTCCTCGCGAAGTGGAGGGTTTGCTCAGGGTGGTTCGGGAATTGAAGTCTCAGGGGATTGGAATCATCTACATCAGTCACCGACTGGATGAAATCGATGCCATCGCCGACAGGGTGACGATCCTCAGGGACGGAGCTCACGTCGCGACCCGCGTGAAGTCGGAACTGGATCGAGAGCGAATGATCGCCCTTATGGTCGGCCGTAGTTTGGAAAAGGAGTTCCCGTCCCGGGAAAGCGTTGCCGGTGAAGTAAGGTTGTCCGTGCGTAACCTCAACCGTGGTTCTTGGGTGAGAGACGTTTCGTTTGATTTGCGGGCCGGAGAAATCGTAGGGCTTACCGGATTGGTGGGCGCGGGTCGAACGGAAACCGCTCGTCTGATTTTCGGAGCGGATCGCATGGATTCAGGATCGATCGAACTTGACGGAAAGAGACTCAGTATCGCAGGTCCGAGGGATGCGATCCGTAACGGAATTTGCCTTTTGACCGAAGACCGAAAGGGGCAGGGCCTTGTTTTGGGTCAAACCGTTCAGGAAAATTTCGGACTTCCCAATCTCGGCGATTTTTCAGGGAGTCTCCTCATAAGTTCATCCCGGGAACGCGAAGCATTTTCGGGATTCGTTGACAAAATGAGAATCAAAATCTCAGGCCATTCTCAAGTAGCCGGAACCTTGTCGGGAGGAAATCAGCAAAAGGTTGTTCTTGCCAAATGGCTCCAGAGAAATGCCGAGGTCATTATCTTTGACGAACCAACGAGGGGGATCGACGTCGGAGCGAAGTTCGAAATCTATCAACTCATTCATGGGTTGGCCGAGGAGGGAAAAGCTATTCTGATGATTAGTTCGGAGCTTCCGGAAATTCTAGGCATGAGCGACCGTATAATCGTTATGAATGAGGGTAGAGTCACTGGAGAGATAGAAGACTGCACCGGCGTCAGTCAAGAAGACGTGATGAAATTGGCCACCCAAAGAGAGGAAATGGTTGCATGATCAAAACCGATTTTCGAAGTTTTTTGTCCGAGTATGGTAATGTGTTGGTGCTCTTCTTGTTGTGCCTTTGCATATGCTTGGTGACCATTGAGGAGCAATCCGCGACAAGTTCGTCCGCAGCACGGGAGCTGGCTCTAGAAGTTTCGTCGCAAAACCCGAGCGGTTCCACCGCATTGGTTCTAGTCCGCGCTGGCGAGGGAGCGTCTCGCTTTGCAAATACTTTGACGGAAAGCCTTTCTGCAGAGGGCTTGCAGGTGGTCGGGTCGATTGTTGGGACGCCGGCCGATGCACGCAAGGCGTTGGAGTCCCAACGGGATAAACTGAGTGTTCTTGTAACCGGCGAGCACATGGCGGTTTTCGCCTCCAGCCAATTGCCGGAACTTGCTTCCGAAAACGATGCTTTGGCTCAAACCAAGACCTATCGTACGGAGACCTACCTTTGGCCGAACTTTCTGAAAAAGGATAATTTGTTCAACGTGCTCAAGCAGGTTTCCGTCGTGGCGATCATCGCCATTGGCATGACTTTGATCATCATTACGGCGGGAATCGATCTTTCGGTTGGCAGCTTGATTGCGTTCAGTGGAGTCGTCACCGCTTTGAGTATTCAATATCTTGGCGGATCCGAACCGACTATTACTCACCTATGGTTAGGAAGTCTGGCGGGGATCTTGATTTGCGCCCTTATCGGGATGGGGACGGGCGGGTTGGTGACGATTTTTAGGATTCCAGCTTTCATCGTGACGCTCGGGGTCATGTTCATCGCCAAGGGGTTGGCTTTTATTTTTTCGAAATCCGAACCGATTCCAGTCGCTAACGAAGGGTTTGCCTGGTTGGGGCGAGGAGCCGACTTGTTTGGTTTGCCAAACTCGGTGAGCCTGATGATCTTTCTCTTTGTCGTGGCCCATATCGTGATGAGTCGTACTTCGATCGGCCGATACGTCTACGCCGTCGGTGGGAATCCGGAAGCAGCCCGTCTCTCGGGGGTTCCCGTCAAGCGGGTCCTGGTGTTCGTCTATGCTCTTTGCGGTTTGCTTGCTGGGTTGGGGGGCGTCATGGAAGCATCCCTTCATGTTACTGGAGATCCGAAATCCGGAACTTTGGTCGAACTGCAGGTCATTGCGGCCGTTGTCGTAGGGGGAACCAGCTTGGCGGGCGGTAGGGGAAAGATATTCGGCACCTTGGTCGGAGCTCTGATCATTGGAGTTATCCGAAATGGCATGAACCTCACGGGCGTAGAGGCACATATGCAAAGCGTGGTTTACGGTGTGGTAATCCTAATCGCAGTTATGGTCGACCAACTCAAGGGCCGTTTGAAGTAGCCTTTGGATTCGCAGTCTTGGCCGGGTGCCCGGAAGATCAAGCCAAGCGCTTGAGGCGGGCTTTCATGATCAAGTAAAGTTCACGACTGATCCATGCGTCGGTCGCCGCATAATTAATTTGGGAAGGAGTGAGGGGGCGCTTTTGCCAGTTGGACAACTGGGCGGATTTGGATAGCCTCTGCTTGAAAAAGATAGCCGTCAGGTTGCGCAGACCGGTTTGTTCGATTTTGAGAGATTGGGCCAATTGAGCCAAATCTTCGAATCCGGCAGGCTTCAACTCTTCGATTTTATTCAGGTTTTGCAGGTCGTCTTTGACTGCAACTCCGGTCTTGATGATTTCAGGGTTTTCCAAAATCTCGACGAGGGGTCCCAGTTTCATGACGGGAAAGAGTCGGAATAGAAAAGCTTGGTCGGAAGTCGCCAACTGCAATAGGGCAGGGGGGTTGTTTGGTCCGCGTTTGAAGTTTGGTTTGCATTCTATGTCAAACCCGAGGACGCGTTGTTTCCCCAGTTTCGAGGCGTATCTTTGAAAGGACTTCGCGTTTTCGGCGACTTTTACGGAACCATGGAAACGGATGAGGGGGAATTGGTTGATCGTCTCTTTATCAAGTCTTTTCGGAATTTCTTCCTCGTTCAATCGGGCTGAAGGCATTGGGTCAATACTCGAGAGTCAGACCGTCGTAGGCGAGTATGACGTCGTGGGGGTGAGGTCGGGGCGCTTGGGATCCGGTCCCGGACTTGTTTTCTTCGACCATTACGCAGGACCGCTCGAAAAACTTTCTCGTATGGGCAAGAAATTTGACCATCTCCTCATCGTTGGCAGCGGGATCATGGTGGAACAAAGCCAAGGTTTCGACTTCACCTTTCGCCGCCAGTTCCACCGCCATGACATTGCTGGAATGACCCCAGTTTTCACGATTTCCGATTGATTGGGAATGGGTGTAGGGAGCATCGAAAATAAGGAGGTTGGCTCCGCGAATGAAGTCGACGTAAGGATACGATTTGCCATGGGCGACTTTCCGGTGTTCGGCATCCGTTGAATAAACGACGCTCACTCCGTTCGATTCAATGCGATAACCAAAGGATTTGCCGGGGTGATCGAGTTCGAAGGTCGTGATGTGGCTTCCGCACACTTCGATCAAATCTCCCGGTGCGTGTTTTTCGAAAGTGATCTCGGCACCGAAGGTTTCAAAGTCCACGGGAAAAAAGGGGGTCTTCATCTGGTTGCGTAGGGCATCTTCGATACCTTCATGGCAGCCGTGGAATATAACCTTGTTCCCTGTGTCGTAGGCGGGCGCGAAAAAAGGGATACCCTGAATGTGGTCATAATGAAGGTGGGAGAGAAAAAGATGGAAAGTCTTGTTGGATAATCCTTCTCTCTTGATTTCCTGTCCGAAAACTCTGAGACCGGATCCGCCATCCATGAGCAAATACTCGTCGGAGTCCGTTTCGACATGTACGCAGGGGGTATTGCCTCCGTAGGAAGCTCCGTGCTGAAAGGGGAGTTGATTCTCGACAAACTCGCGAATTTGACTCTCGGACCTCAAATCCTTGCCCCGAGCCGCCATGAGGGCGGATACCACTTTCTCCCTTGTTTCAACTGCACAGGGGGAGGTGGGAATGGAGCCCCGAGTCCCTTTGAAATGTACTTTCATGTAAGTCGTAGAAAAGACCTGTTTATTGATTTTCGCGGGGGTTTTGGCAATTCAATTCTAAGTTTCCGGGAATTGAGCATATCTGAGCTTGAAGATTCCGTTTTTCAGGATCATTCTGAACGGATGGCTGAACAGTATGACATCAACCAACCGATCTATCAAGTGGGCGAAGGCAATATGAGCTTTTCCCAAATGCTCAACTATTTTATCGATCCTGCTTACCAACGCGGAAATTTGTCCCGAATATCGGATATGCACGTCAAGACGGGCCGGCCCGTTAGTTTCCGGATTGACGACGATCTCACGCCAATACCCGAAGGTGCGGGGGTTGATGAAGAAGTCTTGAAATATATGTTGGGAATTCTGCTTTCGGAAAAGCATTTGAAGATCGTCCTCGACGAAGACGAACCTCAAGACGTCGACACGGCCTTCGAATGGAAGGAGCAGGGCGTTAATTTTCGTCTTAACGTTTTCCGCGATCGGGATGGGATGGCTTTCGTCATGCGTGTTCTCGCTTCAAATATTCCTTCCATTCAGGAGGTCGGCTTGCCTTCCGAGAAGATTTGGCAGGACATCACGTCTCTCAAGAGAGGATTGGTCCTTGTGACCGGTGTCACGGGAAGTGGTAAGTCAACCACCATTTCCGCCTTGGTTAATCATATAAACCTATATCGAAAGACGCGGATCATCACCTTGGAAGATCCGGTCGAGTTTCTTTTCAAAAGTGAGAGTTCGATGGTTTCGCAGCGCCAAGTTGGTCAAGACGTAATGAGTTTTTCCGGTGGTCTGAGGAGTGCGTTGCGAGAAAACCCTGACGTGATTTTCGTCGGGGAAATAAGAGACACGGAAACGGCTTCTTTGGCTTTGAGCGCGGCTGAGACGGGGCACTTGGTGTTTTCCACTCTGCACACCAGAGATGCCAAGGGAGCGTTGAGCAGGATAGTCGATATGTTTCCTGCGGAGCAGACCAAAAGCCTTTGCTTGCAACTCTCTTTCAGTCTCTCCTTTGTACTCAGCCAGAAACTTGTTCCGCGGGCGGACGGCAATGGCCGTATTCTGGCCATGGAAGTATTGAAGAACGTTCCCGCCTTGGGGAATTTGATACGTACAGGCAATTGGCAGCAGGTTTATTCAACGATGGAAACCCAATCGAAAGAGGGAATGATGACGATGGAGCAACATCTTCTTCATCTTTACCAACACGGTGTCATCACGAAGGAGTCTGCCATTGCCTACACGAACGAAGCCAGTTTGATCGAGCGTCTTTCGTAACGCTGAATCCGGTAAAACCTTCGAGATTGACCGCTATTCAATAAATCCCTACAAGTAATCAACCTAGTCGTTTTCAAAATGAATAAGCGAAATTTCCTTCTTCTTTTCCTTCTGATAGGACTTCTCGGGTTTCCTGCTTATGTTTGCATTGAGATTTTGAATGCGCTTGAGGCCAAAACCAAAGACAATGTAGAAAAAGTGGAAAAAAAACCTCAACCGGTTAGAAAAACCTCCGAGGAGTGGCGGAAGGTTCTTACGCCCGAGCAATACAGAATTTTGCGGGAGGCTGGCACGGAACGCCCGAACGGCAAAGTCTATCAAGAATTCAAGCATCATGGGGCGGGCACTTACGTTTGCGCGGGTTGCGACACCGAATTGTTTTCCTCAAAGGAGAAATTCGATTCTAGATGTGGATGGCCTTCCTTTTACGACCCGACGAAGGCCAAGAACGTAACGACCTCGGTAGATTGGCATTTGGGATACCCGAGAACCGAAGTGAAGTGTGCAACTTGCGATGGGCATTTGGGTCATGTTTTCACTGGCGAGGGCTTCGACACTCCAACCGACAAAAGGTATTGTATTAACGGAACCGTCTTGAAGTTCGTTCCGAAAAGCTCCTCCGGGCAAGCCCCGAAAGACAAGCAAAAAGACCCTGTTGGTGGCAAGTAAAGGCAGTCCGGGATAGTTCGCTCGCCTTGTTCTTGCTTCCACGCATTCGATTTGCAATGAATGTCTTTGATTCGTTTCATGCCTTTGTTTTCAATCAGTCTATTTTTCTATGTTTTGATTGTCTCTCTTTGTGCGCGTCCATTGGTGGCGACGGAGCTTGACCTCAGGCAACCCTCAAGTGTGCGCAATGCATTGGTTCCTGGCTTCGACAAGGAAGGAAGGTTGGCATGGGAGTTGAGGGCGACCGAAGTTGCTCCGCGTCCTGATGAGCTTTACGAAACCGTCCAACCCTACCTGAAATTTTTCGACAAGTCCGGTGTTCGCATGGAGGCAAAGAGTTCTTCCGGTCTGTTCCATTTGAGGAATGGATTTGCCCACGGTGATGATTTTCTTTCCGTCCAGGGCATTGGCTTCTCCGCCCGAGGGAAAAGCTGGAAATGGTCTCAAAAGAGTGACACCGGAAGCCATCGAATGATTTTCAAGGAGAACGGGAAGGTGTCTTTTGCCACCGATCTGGGAAAGTATTTGGCCGTAAGAAGGCCGGGCAGTACTATGGGGTGCCCGGAGGAACCCACGGTTCCTGCCTCTGGGAAGTCCTTTACGGTCGCCGAAGCCGACTCCATTGAATTTTTGGCTGCAAGCGAAACTAGCCATCACTTCTTCCTCGAAGGCAACGTTTCCGTTGAAAGCGAAGAATTGGTGCTTACTAGTCAAAGAATGAAAGTGGAATTCGAAAAAGAGCGAAATTCAAGTTCGGATGCGATCGGTCGCATATCCAGGATTTCTGCTTCGGGCAAGGTGAAGCTGTCTCAAGAAGGTCGCACTTCCTTTTGCGATTCGCTTGGCATGGATGTCCTGAAAGGCGAAGTCCTTCTTGAGGGCAAGCCGGCGCGGGTAGAAGACGAAGAATGGGGTGCCGCAATCGGCAACCGGATTGTTTTGGAAAAGGGAAAGCGCAGAGCACGTGTGCTGAGCGATGAGGCTGGCGTCAGACCAAGGTTGGAGCTTCCTCCTATACCTGACCTTGGCTTTGAACAAAAGGGAAAGCGCCCTTGAATCCGACGCCCCATCGCCTTTCGGTTTGCGGACTCCGGAAGACTTTCGGCAGGAAAGAGGTTGTCCGTGGAGTCGACCTGAATGCCAATGGCGGAGAAGTCGTCGGTCTTCTCGGGCCAAATGGAGCGGGCAAGACGACGACTTTTTCCATGGTGGCGGGTTTTTTGAGACCATCGGCGGGGAAATTGCTCCTCGATGAGTCAAACCTTACTTCGTATCCCGCCTACAAGAGGGCTCGCGAAGGCTTGGTCTACCTGCCGCAGGAACCCTCCGTATTTCGCAAACTTACCGTCGAACAGAACGTTCGGGCTATCGCCGAGACTTTGCCGATTTCCAAAAAAGAGCAGGACGAACTTGTGGGCAAGAGATTGGATGAGCTCAAGCTATCCGAACTTGCGGGACAAAAAGCCTACACTCTCAGCGGCGGTGAAAGGCGTAGGCTTGAGATCACCAGAGCCTTGGTTCTTTCCCCAAAGTTTCTTCTCTTGGATGAGCCGTTCAGTGGAGTGGATCCAATTAGTGTGAGCGAGGTAACCAAGATCATTTTTTCTCTCAAGAAAAGGGGAATCGGGATTTTTCTTACCGATCACAACGTCCGAGAAACGTTGAGGGCCGTGGACCGGGCTTATCTCCTCTACGATGGAAAGGTGCTGGCCCACGGAGATTCTTCTTTTTTGCTTTCCGATCCTGAAACCCGTGAGAAATACTTGGGCGAGGATTTCGAAGAATGACAACCTATTTAGACATAACGAAATGAGCAAGACACCAACTGTACCCTACCAATATACAGAAAGCTTGGGCGTGAGGGACTTTTTCGAAAATTATGGCGAAAAATTACTCCTCCGGCTCGTTACCTCGGAAAAAACTCTCTCCAGAAGTACGATCAGGGAAAGAAGCGTTAACCGTCCTGCTTTGGCGGTTACCGGTTATTTCAAGTATTTTGCCCACAAACGAATTCAACTTTTCGGAGCCGGAGAAATGGCTTTCTTTCGGGAGCAATCTCACAAAAGGCGAACAAACGTCATTGATGCCATGGCGGCAAAGAGAATACCTTGCGTGGTCGTCTCCCGAAACTTGGCGCCGACGCCGGAAATGATCGAAGTGCTTGAATCAAAGCGAATTCCTCTCTTTCGAACCTCCCTTACCTCCAAAGCCTTTACCACCGAGGTTACGGTTATGCTCGAGGAGCGTTTTGCCCCAAGGTCCACCTATCATGGCACTCTTTTGGACATAAGGGGAATCGGCACTCTGATCCGGGGTGACAGCGGTTCGGGTAAAAGCGAGGCGGCTCTTGCCCTGATCGAGCGTGGCCACAGCTTGGTTGCCGACGACATGGTGCGCGTCAAGTTACTGAGCGATCATACGCCGGTCGGGTTTTGCGACGACATGAGCCGTGGCTTCATGGAATGCCGCGGGATCGGAATCATTAACATCGAGGAACTTTTTGGGATCCGTTTCGTCCGTCTCGAAAAGAGAATCGACCTCGTGGTGACCTTCTTGGAGGATTCTTCGCAGGAAGAGCCCGATCGCACAGGGTTGGATCGCAAAACCTTCGATCTGTTGGGGATAGAAGTTCCCCATATGGAGATTCCTCTTCGTCCGGGAAGAGATATGGCCCGTCTCGTCGAAGTTGCCGCCATGGTTCAATCGGCGAGACAGCTTGGTCACGATTCCGCCGCCGACTTCAATGAAAAACTTTTGAAAAAAATGAACGGGTGAGGGTTATTGGTAACTGATATTTGTTTCTCAGTTTTTATAAACATCGAATTATCAATGGTCTGCGTTTGTCTGAATTTTTGCTTTTTTCGCAACCCTAAAACGTAAAAAAACTTACTTACGGATGCGTGT
>JAYOMW010000052.1:0-5174 GCA_038121045.1 Opitutia bacterium | reverse complement strand
CTGGATCATGTCTCAAACCACTAGCAGTCCCGAAACCTTTTGGAGTTCTCTCCGCGAACACCTTCTCGAGGTCATACCTCCTGATACTTTCCGTGTTTGGTTTGACAATATGAGGGTCGGTCGTCTCGACGACGACGGATGCGAGTTGATCGCACCCAACGAATTTTCTGCGATATGGATACGCGACAACTATCTCGACGTCATACGCCGCGAAGCGGATCGCCTCGTAGGTCGCCCATTTACCGTTGAGCTTCTCGGAGACTTAAGTGAACCAGAGGCAAACGCTCGCATCAAAGATTCTTCCGCCTCTTCGTCTCCTAAAAGTGGTTCGAGGCTGAGTGGTCCCGCTTTGCAGGGACGGTCCTTGGGGATCAACCCCAAGAATACCTTTGCGAATTTTATAGTAGGCGGTGGAAGCGAGTTGGCGCACGCCGCGTGTATCGCCGTTTCGAACGCGCCCGCCCATGCATACAACCCTTTATTCCTATACGGGGATACGGGATTAGGCAAAACTCACCTGATGCATGCTGTCGCGCATCAGGCTTTGAACCGTAATCCGTCTTGTCGGATTACTTATGTTTCGTGTGAGAAATTTACCAACGAATTCATTCGCGCCATTCAGGAAAACACCTTGACCAAATTTCGCTCGCGTTACCGAAGCGTCGACTACCTTCTTATTGACGACATTCAGTTTCTCGCAGGGAAAGAGCGCATACAGGAAGAGTTTTTCCATACTTTTAACGACATCTACGATTCACAAAGACAGATTTTCCTGACCAGCGATAGACCCGCCGGTGAAATCGACAAGATCGAAAGCAGGTTGCTTTCTAGGTTTCAATGGGGCTTGGTTGCCGATATACAAGCCCCGGATTTGGAGACGCGAGTCGCCATCCTTACCAAAAAGGCAAAAGCCATGGGGATTGCCGTCGAGCCTGAAATCATTGAGTTCCTCGCCAAAAACATAGCTCGCAACGTTCGCCGCATGGAAGGAGCCCTCACTCGTGTGGCGGGTTACGTTGGCTTGACTCGTAAAAAAGCCGATCTTGATACCGTCCAACGGTTGCTCCGCGACATTCTGCGGGAAGAAAACCTCAGTCGCATCACGATTGAGACGATTCAAAAGAAGGTCGTGGACTACTACCACCTTCGAATGGCAGACATGCTTTCGCGAAGGCGGCCTGCAAACATTGCGTTTCCCCGTCAAGTCGCTATGTACCTTTCCCGCATCCTCACCGAGCATTCCCTGCAGGAAATAGGAAATACTTTCGGAGGACGTGATCACGGCACCGTCATTCATGCCTGCAAGACGGTTGAGAACATGATGGACCAAGACTCCTCGATCAAGCACTCCGTAGAGTTTCTTCACGAACAACTTTCCCAAGCCATGGAATGACGGAGCGGGGAGGGCTTTCACCCGCCGGTCTTCCAGTCAACATTCATTTCCAAACACCCTCTATTTAACCATGATTTCAGACGAAACATTTGATGCGGAAGGAGCCTCCCAAAAAAAAAGCGACGCACCTGAAGTCGGTCAGCCAAACGACGAACAAAAACGTGAGATTGCGCGCTGGGTCGCCGAGGGGATGGGCTTGTCCGATATTCAAAAGAAAATCAACGATGACTTTGGGGTAGCCATGACTTACATGGAAGTGCGCTTTTTGGTCGACGACCTTGACTTGACCTTGGTCGATGAGGAAGAACCGGTTGAGGAAGGTGAGGACGATGGCAACGGCGAGGCTGGGCTTTCCCCTGAAGCACCCTTGCAGGAGGATGCCGGGGCAGGGGGGGTACAAGTCGAACTTGATCCAGTGACGCCACCGGGTGCCATGGCTAGTGGATCGGTAATCTTTTCGGATGGAGAGAAAAAGGTCTGGACGCTTGATCAGATGGGACGGATTGCCTTAAGCGGAGGCTCGGAGGATTACAAACCTTCCGAGGAAGACGTCGTTGAATTCCAAAAAGGACTCGACTCTGCTCTTCGCGGCAAGGGTTTTTGACTTTTTTAGCGTTCTCTTGTTTAATTCTTGGCGATGGGAGCAGGTTCGGGAAGTACGGAGTTTTCGAGGGCTATGAGCTTTTCGTAGTTCCCAATGACATGAGGGGGATGGATCAGGGGTAAGTTCTTGACCAAAACTACGGTTTCCAATTCTTGAATCAGGCGCATGGCCAAAACTTCCTTCTTCTCGAAAAGAAAGCATTCGCTTTCCAATTTCTTACTTTTCTCGCTCAAATCTTTGTAGCGGGTCCACGATCCGTCTTGATCGACGATTTTCTTGATCTCGGTGGTTTGGTCGTTTCGATAAAGTGACGTGACCGTGGGGTGGTGCAGGTTTTTGAGTTCCGGCCACGCCTTCTTCAGTTTGAGAGCAAGATCCCGTTTGATTTTTCCGCGTTCTTCATCGAGTTTCTTTTTTTGCTCCGTAAGGGTCGCCCGTTTTTTCTTGAGGCTTTCGATAAGCTTTTTTGTTTCTTCATGTCGATTGGGCGAGCTCAGTTCAAGCCTGCGAGATAATCCTTTTATTACGAACTTCGACTCTTTCGCCGTCTTCTTGAGCAAACCCTTCAATGGATCGGATACCGAAGTGAACAAGTCGTTCGGATCCCAAGCATTGGCCCGTTGGTTCGTTTTCACTTCCTTGTCTTTTGAAAGATTTTCCGAGATCGGATAGGTTTTCGAATCTTTTGAACCTGTTTTGTTCGAGTCTATTTTTTCCGGTTCATTGGGAGGGGACAAGGCGGAGAAGTGACGAAGAAACACATCGGAAGTTTTGATCGGGACGTCGATCGTATCGGAGCGCAAAACAACATAGGCGTGAGCCTCTGCGAGTGAGGTTTTGCCGTCTTTGTTTAAGTCCGGTTGCTTGGTTTTCTCGCCAATCCTGCTTTCTCCGCAAAGGGCTTCCCAAAATCGGGTGCTGTATTCATGATAGTTCTTTTCTCTGATGTCGGGGGTGCAACCCGCTGCCACCCGGTCTTTCACAGTGGCGAAAAAACCTGCCCGGGGATACTCGGAAAGACCTTTATCGGGGTTTCCTTCCTTGAAAATGACATTGGCGAAGCCACCGCTGTAGCATTGGACCATGACCAGTATGCAGGGCTGTTTTTTCGGCAGCTTGTCCATTTTTTTGACGAAGTCTGATACCTTTAGGCGGGAATTGTTCCAAAGGTAGGCGGTTGTGTCGTAGGGAGTTTTCTTGTCCGCCTTCCCTCCGTGCCCGGTGAAATAAATCAAGTTGGTCTGATTTCCCCCCTGTTTTGTTCTCATGCTTATCCATTTGTCGAGTGCTTCGACGGAGGAGGTGTCGTCAGCTTGCAAGTCATTGTCCCTGTATTGGTTGGCGATCCCCCGGCTGGATCCAAGAAGTTCGGCCATGATTTGATTCGCTTCAGGGATACGAAAGGCAGGATCGAAAAATTGAAGATCCCGGTCCTTGCTTTTTCCATCGGCAAAGTAAGTTTTCATAGCGGCTTCCCCAAGTCCCATGCTCGAGCGTATTCTCCGGAAATATTTGACGTTGCTCTCGAGGGAAACTTGGTTTCCCGAAGGGGAATATCCACCGCCAAAAACCAGGAGGTTGAAGGAGTGCTTCTTTTCTTCCTCGGTGAGGGCTGCGCCGATATCGTCGGAGCTTTTAGCAGGGGGGGGAGGAGATGTGCTGTTGTTTCCTTCCTTGGGGGGAGATGCAAGGGCTTGAATTGCCAGGACCGGAGCAAAAGCAAGGTAGGAGAGAGCTAACTTCATCACTCTACTTCAAGGCTATTTCATCTTCTACGCAAGCAATATGCAAATGGATTCAAAAATCCCGGAGATCACCATCCGTCAACCAAGTGGCAACATGCCCCCTCGAAGCGCCCCCGCTTCGGTTGCCCCGAAATTTGCCCGAAAGGATTCGTCCAAGGGACGGCTATTCGGAACGGAAATCCAAACACGAAGGAAATGCCTGCGTTTTTCCGGTTTCGAGAAATCCTCAAAAGCGGTTCGGCGGTGAAGAGTGGTCCAATTATTGAGAAAAACAAGTTCGCCTCTTTGGAGTGTGAATCGGGTTTGGAGTTTTTCGCGTTCGCATACCGAATCGAGAAAATCCAAGGATTCTCTTTGAAGAGCCGAAAGGCTCGGGCATTGGTCATCCTCGTCCGCCCGGTCGATGAGGACCCGCAGATAGGAGCAAGCGAAAAAGTTCTTTTTCCACGAGAAGATCGGCTGCTCGCAGTAGGGCATGTCGTTTCCTTTGTCGACGACGTGCCGCTTGTAGGGGAAAGGTCGGCATAGAACAGCGTGTAATTCGGGTTTTTCCTTGCGAATGATTTTCTCAATTCGTGGACTGCTCACCACATGGTTTTCTCCCCCGGTTTTTGCAGGTTGCAAGCAGAGGAATCCAATAACGTCGCATCGATCCGTATGAAATCCCAGTTTTCGATTGGTGTTCGGGCCACGGGTTCTGGGATCGTTCTTTCCGTAGGATTCGTTTCGAATGCTTAGAACCAATTCTCCATCGGAACTTTGAGAAACAGGTGTTCCGATTTGTCGGGCAAGGTCGAGGAACCATTCATCAGCCGATTGGCATAATGTTTCTTCAGGAGCTCTCCCCGGACGGCAAATGCCGGCCCCTTTTTCCAGTTCGTTTCGGATTGTTTCGGCATTTGGAAAACCAGTCTTGTCCATGGAGCTTTGAGCGAATGAGTTTTTCATTTTGTTCTCCTTTGCAATGTAGGAGAATTATCTTGCGATCAAGAGCTTTTCTCCCGAAAACATTAAGAGATTACACCCTTTCACCCTAATTTTTCGTTTCCCCCGTGCCTTCTCGTTTAAAGCTTTTGCTTCTCGTTTGCTTCTCGTTATTGCGACCGCATGCTTATGCCGATCAAATTGGGCAAGAATTGAGCCAAGCGTCTCCCGTTACTCAATTTGTGCGGGTGAACCTGCCCGATGAAAGTTTTGTCGCCTCGAAAATCAATTCGAGCGATCTTGGCGACGGTTCTTTTTCCTGGTCTGGCCAGTTGATCGGGAAACATGGGGGGTTCCTTTCCTTTGCCAAGGTTCGCGATTATGTGAACGGTTCGATCACTTTGTCGACGGGTACGGGTTATTCCTTCAAAGGGGAGGCGGGAAATCTCATCTTTCAGTCCGGTTTTGCTCACGCAAAGGCTTGCGGTGGATGCAAATTCGAAAAGGG
>JAYOMW010000051.1:0-19714 GCA_038121045.1 Opitutia bacterium | reverse complement strand
GCTTATTGGATCTCAAGCAACTCGCATTCGAAGATGAGGGTGTCTCCGGGTTTGATCTTGCCGCCCGGGCGGGGGTTGTCCCCGTAGCCTAGTTCGCTTGGGATATAAATCCGCACTTTTCCTCCCACTTGGCATTTGGTCAACCCGCCGGAGAAGCCTTTGATGACACCGTTCATCGGAAAGCTGGTAGGTTGCCCGCGGTCGACCGAACTATCGAACACCGTTCCGTCAATCAAGGTGCCATGGTAATGGAGACGGACCGAGTCGCTCATGGTGGGGGTCGCTCCGGTGCCTTTTTTCAAGATTACGTAATAAAAGCCCGATGGATCCTTCATGACTCCCGCCTGCTTGCTGATCTTTTCAAGAAAGGCCTTCCCCTTGGCCTTGTTTTCTTCGGCCAATTTCGAACCTTCAGCTCGTTCCGCTTCCCGGGCCAGTTGCATCTTCTGCATCATGACTGCTTGAATTTTGGATTGAAGGGAATCGGGGGGCATGGCCTTGGTCTTGATCCCTTTCTTCATCCCGGAGAGGATCAAGTCGATTTGGGCATCGGTGAACTGCATTCTGCCCAAGCCCGTGCCATCGGCCAACACCATGCCTATGGCTTCGTAGACTTCGGCATCGGGAATGGGTTTTCCGATTAGCGTTAAGCTTTCGCTTCCGGTCTGAGCGAAACTTGCTGGGAGGAGGCCGAAGATCAGTGTGGAAAATAAACCGGCAAGCAAGGCTTTGACTCGGAGAGAGAAGGTAAGGGTAATCATTCCCGAACGCTCCCATGTTTTTGGGAAGAGTCAATTCAATTGAAAGGTTTCATTGACCAAACTGGGCTTTAGGTCTTGTCCAAAAGCTTTGCAAAATGCAATTCAAGCGTGGACAAGAGATGTCGAACCAACAAGATTCAAGGATCGACTTCTTTGAATTTCAAACCCAATGAACAAACTACTTCTCATTTCGCTTTCCTTGCTCACGTCCTTGCAGTTTGGCTTCACGGCCTTGGCAAACCCTTTGGTCTACCAAGGTAAATCGGGCCCCGGCAAGGGGAAGCACATCGTGTTTATCGCCAGCGATCACGAGTACCGAGGAGAAGAAACCTGCCCGGCTCTCGCCCGGATCCTGGCCAAGCGATATGGTTTCAAGTGCACCGTCCTCTTCGGTCTGGACGAGAATGGTCACATCAAGCCCGGCTCTTCGAGAATTCCAGGCACCGAGGTGATCAAGGATGCGGACATGCTCTTTTTCTTTATCCGCTTCTTGGCTCCCGATGACAAGACCATGCAGCCAATCATCGACTACTTGGACAAAGGAGGACCGGTTGCCGGTTTGCGCACGACCACGCACGGTTTCAACGGGCTCAAAGGGAAGAACAGCAAGTACAACTATAACTCCCGCAATCCGGAGTACGACTGGGGTTTCGGCCGTCAGGTCATCGGGGAAACTTGGAGACCCAAGGAAGGGGCGGGGCATTATGGCAAAAACCATAAGTACAGCACCCGTATGTTCGTGGTTCCCGGGCAAAAAGATCATCCCGTGATGCGGGGAGTCAAGGACATGCATGCCATGTGCGGAGCCTATAGCGCCGTCCCGATCGAGGGATCCGTTATTCTGGGCAAGAATCAGGTGCTCGATTCCATGAAGCCGGACGGCAAGCCCTTGCCCGGGAAGCCACCCAGTCCTTGCATCTGGGTGCGTGAATACGACTCCAAGTCGGGTAAAAAAGGGCGCGTCTTCGCCACCACCCAAGGGGCTTCTCAGGATATCGTGAGCGAAGGATACCGTCGTTGCATTATCAACGGTGTCTTTTGGTGCATGGGCATGGAATCGGATATCAAGGGTGACATGAACGTCGATTTCGTCGGTCCCTACCAACCTACCAAGTTTAGCTTCGGGGGTGGCCGCAAAAAGGTCAAACCTTCCGATTTGGCCGGATTCGAGAGTCCGTTGCTTCCCGAGAAGAAGTAGTATCGGTCTTGAGTTCCGGGGCCGGTTCCTATTGGCCGTCGTTTTCTGCGTCAGTCCGGTAAACAAAGTCGAACCATTGCCCCTTTCGCTTGCCGTCCAGGGTTATGTCGAAAGGTATGATCCCAAGTCCCTTTTTGGTCTTTTTCCGCTCCATGCGGAGCTTGACTTGGTAAGTTGTCCGTTGTTTGGGTGGGATTTTGCCTCGCAGGACGAGTGGGTCGGCCGTGATGCCGGCCGGGGTCGCCAGAGTAATCTCATGGGATTGTACGGTGGAGCGGAAGTTGCGAACCGTGATCTCGACGGACTGGGTCTCTTTTTGCGAAAAGTCGACCCGGTAGGGATAGGCCGATACCCAGTAGGGGTCGTAGAGGTACTCGTAGTCGGACTCGGGCAGTAGATCTTGGTAGAGCCGGATGATTTCCTTGGACCACTCGTGGTAGCGGTGAAGCAGACCGGTTGGCTCGGGCATAACGTAGGAATGGGCTCCCATCACGATGTCGGGGGCGAGCTCCTTGAGGTAACGGCTGCCCAACAGGTAGCCTTCCTCGAAGATCGAGCTGTTGCGGGCAACCACGGCCTCGTGACCGTTTTGTTCGGGGTTGGAAGAATCGGCAAAGAGGTTGTCCCCGGTGAAGGCGATCTTCTTGCCGTCGATTTCCAGCCAGAGGCAGCAACCGAACTCGGTTTGTCCGGGCATCCAGTCGACCTGAATCTTGTAGCCTTCCCATTCGATTGATTCGCCGTTCTTGAACGGTTTGTCGATAGGTACCCCGTCAAATCCGTCGCCATAGGCGGAGACCAAGGCGGCGTAATCGTAACGGCGGGGATTTTCGCACTTGTCCGCAATGCGGTCCAAGGTCCAGGTCTTGGCTCCGTACTTTTCCTTGAGGATGCGGGCATGAAGGAAATGATCCCCGTGCATGTGGGAAATCCAAAGGGCATCAATCCCCTTGAGTCCGAAATGCTCCTTCATCCCTTGAATGAGCCGATGGAGGAGGAGTTCGGGGAAGAGTCCCGAATCAAGGATGAGCCCTCTTCCGTTGTCCGAAATGATGATCGAAAAGTTCTTGCCCAGGGTCTTGGGGTTGAGCTTGTAAAGGTGAGGCGTGACCCGGTTCATGAGAGGGAAGTTGGTTGGTTGGGAATACCCGTCCGCTTCTTCCGGTTTCATTTTGTGGACCGGATAGCCGCGTAGGTAGCTTGCCCGAAACCTCGTGAGTTTTTCCTTGAAGCTTTCGAGTTGCCGGGTGGCCCGGACAATGGGTGGACCGTGGGAGGGGAGTGCGATGGCCGGCTTGTGGGAAATCAGCTTTTCGGTCGATTGGAGAAGGGCGTCGATTCCTTTGCCGAACCCGTAGTCCCACTCACTGTCGAACCAAGTGCTAAACTTGGCTCCGTCGTGGAAGTGTCCGCCCGTGAAGGCAATGGTTTTTCCGTCTCGCTCGAGCAGGTAGGACATGTGGCCCGGAGAATGTCCGGGGGTTGAGATACAGCTGATGCGGAAGCCTTTCCAGTCAAAGGACTCCCCGTCACCGAGCGTGCGGTCAAGAGCAATGGGGTGAGCGGGAGGACGAAGGTAACTGGCTCCGTATACGCTGAACTTGTCGCCTAACTTGGGCCACCATTTTCTGAAACTTGCCGGTTGTTCGAAAAAATCACGTTCTTTTTCGGGTGCCCAGACATCGGTCGTGGAGCGGTTGATCAGCCCGGCTCCTTGGAGTTGCTCGCGGTGGTGGTGGGTAAAGAGAACCCTGTCGACCCGTTTGATACCAAGGTTTTCGAGTTGGGGAAGGAATTCCCCGGTTCCCCAGTCTATGACCAGGCAAGCGTTCCCACTCCGGATCAAATAGGAATTGCAGGTGTTTTCGTGAACGAGCAGGAAGGGCAGATCCTCAGGATCGACCCGTTTAATCTCTCCTCCCCAGCCAAAGGACAGGAAGAGAAACGGAAAAGTTAACCAAGCGGACCGCGCGAAGCGACCAAAACCTATTTTTTGGTTACCCATACGGGGGAGGACCAGGCCATGTTCCCGTCGCGCTGGATGACCCGGACGTAGTAGCGGTTCTCGCCCTCCAGCATTTCCTCGTCGGAGATGGTTTTCTCAAAGGTTTTGCCATCGAACTCGTTGAAGTGTTTCCAGTCTTTCTCGTTGCGTACGATGGTGATGCGCTTGAAGGGGCCGGTACCGTCGACTTTGAGCCAAAGCTTGGGGGCTTTCTCGGTTTTGACGAAAGAACCCAGGGGTTCTCCATTGCAGGTGAAGTTCAGGTAGATCTTGTCGGTGGCGGCGATGGTACGCCGGTTGTCCATGGCTTCGATAATCCCTTCCCGGGTGAATTCCTTGCAGTAGACGCCCCCGTAACTGGCATGCTGGGAAATGTGGTCGGAACTGGCGAATACACCCAAGTTGTGCCCGACGCTCAAGGCGGTCTGGTAGGTGCCGTTGGCGAACTTGCCGAAATCCATGATTGGCTCGGGGGGGGTAGCCTTGGCGTCACCGTTGATCATGTAGGTTTGGTTCGGCCTGAGGCCTACGGTCGGTTGTGGCGCCCCCGCCCCCTCATAGGACACGCGGGCCCCTTGATAGATCTCGACCACGTTTTCCGAACTGTAGTCGAATTTCTCGTACTTTTTCCAGTCCGTGCCCATCCCGGTTGCTCCGGTATGGCTGAGAGCAGCGACGGGCTTGCCATACTTTTTGAGCAGATCCCAAAGCTCATAGGGTGAGATTTCCGCGGCTCCTTTGGGATCGACCGGCAGGGTCTTTTGCCAAGGGGAGTTCAGGTAGAGTGTCCGTTTGATGTACACGACCGGACCGCCCCGCTGGGCGAAGACGACGTTGCGGTGTCCCCAGGGCCACCTCTGTTCGCGCTCATAAACGTAGACGGTGTTGAAATGGCCGGGGCTATGCAAAGCGTCGTGCATGCGCTGGTTGTGCCACCATTCGTAAGGATGATAAATCTTTCCTATGTCGGTGTGGTCGGAGGTTCCGAGAAAGTCGATCTTGGCCAAGTCGTAGGCATAGCGGAAATGATCCACGATGCATCCGTCGAACCCGGTCCGGCAATTGGAAACGTCGGTGTGCCGGTGGACGTCGCCCCAAAAGAGCCCGTAAGTTTGACCGGCGACCTTCCATTCATGGCGGTCGAAGGCTGGCCGTTCGGGGGTTTTGTGCGAGTGCGGGAGTTCCTGCTTGGCGGGTGCTTGGGTTGGTTTTTCAGGGGTGGCCGCAGGCAGAGAGGATAAGGAGGGCAGGGCGGCCAGAAAGACGCTGGCCGTCTGGTGGGCCTTGTTCGGTCGCTCGTCGGATGGCCAGCAAAGGCGCAAGTCGCCTTTGCCAAGGGAAGGCAGGAAAACGGCAGTCCTGTCCTGTCCGTAGCTGCTGTTCGGGATCCGCCGCCTCGAACTCCAAGTCTTGGAATCGAGTCGGTATCCGGTCGCGGCGATCCGCCAGAGCGCCCGGTTGAAATAGCGATATGCGACCCATGGGTTACCGTCTTTGCCCACGCCCACTACCGGTCGATTGACCGGGGCGCCCGCCCTGCCGGCATGCCCAAGGGGAATCTCGGTGAACTTGCCGCTTGCGATTTCGAACTTTCCGAAAAGAACCGACTTCTTGGCATTGATCCCGGTGTCGTTGCCATGCCCTCGATAGTCGAGCCCATGCTTTTCCTTGCCCCGCTCGGCCGTGATCCAGAACCCATTGCCTTGGGCGGTTGCGGTGATGGAGGCCCTAGCTTCGTATTGGGGACTGTGGGCAATTGCGAATTCCTTGACTTGGCCTTGCGCGTTTACCCTGGCGAGGTTCAAGTTGAATTCGTTGCCCCGCGAACTGTCGTAGGCAATCCAGGCCTGGCCCTCTTGGTCAAAAGCGATGCTCGGCTCCCAGTCCCCGCCCTTTTGAGTAGCCACCGCAATCTCTTTGGACCACTTGCCGGATTTTAGGTCGAGGAAGCGGGCGTAAACGTCCGCTTCGCCCGCCCGGAAGGATTGCCAACAGGCCCAGACCCGGCCCTTCGAGTCGGTTCCCGCTGTCACGAATGCCTCGGCCGCGTCGGAGTCGGCAATCGTAACCGGAGAGCCGAAACCCTTGTCCGCGGACCATGACCTTGCCTTCAGGTTCACGGTCGTGTCCTTGTGGGTTTCACCCCAAAGGATCCATGCCGTTCCCTTTCCGTCGATTGCAAGGGCGGGCTTGTGAAGAACGCCCTTCGAGACAACTTGGGAAAGCTTCTCGATTCCTTTGTCCGATTCGCGGGCCAAAATAAGTCGGTCCGATTCTCCATCCCATTCCATGTAGGAGACCAGTGCCTTGCCGTCCTTGCCCGCAACGGCGGCCGGCAAGTCGCATTGGATGCCTTCCCTGCCAATTCTGGTTGCCGTGCCGGCAAGCGGGAGGACGGTATTGAGGAAAGGAATGGGCTTTTGGCCAAAGAACTTGGTCTTTGGTTTCTTCTTGGCGGTCGGCTTCGCCGGTTGTTTGACAGCTTGTTTGGCCTCGGGCCCCGGTTTCTTTTTCTGGGCTTGGCCAAACGACGGTTCGATTGTCAGGGCGAAGGCAGTAAAAAGGGCGAGAAGAAAGGGCGTGATTTTCATGTGTGCAGGTGGGTTTCTTGGATAATGCCGATGGTTGAAGCTCAATGCGTTCAGGTCAAGAGCAAGCCTTCTGCGGGATTTTGTTTTTTATTAGTCTGTTTTTCCTTCGAACACAACGATGCGGTCGAACATACCCCTTCGCTTTACGACGCCAAGGGCAATTTGACCGCTTGCGGTGGCTATTACCAAAGTCTCCCCACGGGGAATTCGGATGGCGATCAGTCCGTCAAACAAGGTGGCTTAGCTTATTTGCGGGCTTCGGCTCGATCCACCACGTCTTTGAGCAACCCCTTTTTCGGGAGTTTGTCCCGGGGGATTTGGGTCCCGGCGAATTTGTAGGCAACCTACGAAAGGCCGTCTAGAAAATCGGAAATCCTCTGCTTTGCCTGACCGAGGGCATGGTATCGGCAAACCGTTAGGTTTGGGTTACCGGACAACAT
Source organism: Opitutia bacterium (assembly GCA_038121045.1). Taxonomy (GTDB): domain Bacteria; phylum Verrucomicrobiota; class Verrucomicrobiia; order Opitutales; family Seribacteraceae; genus Seribacter. The sequence continues at coordinate 12,719 of JAYOMW010000051.1, read as the reverse complement.
GGCCGAAAGACGGAACACCGTTTGGCTTTCATCAAACAGGCAAAGGACCGGTTTTGCCAACTTTTCGGCCATGCCTATCTCATAGCCTACTCCGAGGGAGGGAGTGGTTACTTCCGCGACCACCCCGTCGGCAGCCGAAAGCCATTCAAGATCTCGTTGATAAATGGTCTCGTCATGAAGTTTGGTTTCTCCTCTGTCCCCGAGGGATTCCGAGCCGACGTGCTCGGTCAAAACCTCAGAGTGGGTGGATAGAAACTCGATCAATTCAAAATATTTTTGCCGATCTTGCCGGCCACCTCTGATCGAGCCCGCAAAATAAATTTTCAAGCGATCAAGGGGGTGACGACCTTGCCGTGAACGTCGGTAAGACGGAAATCCCGACCTGCGTAACGATAAGTCAACTGTTCGTGATCGAATCCGAGCAACTGGAGCATGGTTGCATGCAGGTCATGGACGTGCACGGGGTCTTCGACTGCCTTGAAGCCGAACGGGTCGGTGGCTCCGTGAACATAGCCCGGTTTGACTCCGCCGCCGGCCATCCACATGGTAAACCCATGGTGATTGTGATCTCTTCCCGAGGTGGTGCCAGCATTGGAACCGGAGGGCAATTCGACGGTAGGCGTTCTTCCGAATTCTCCGCCCCATAAAACAAGTGTCTCTTCTAGCATGCCTCTGTCCTTGAGGTCCTGCAACAGGGCGCCGATTGCTTGATCGCATTCACCAGCCAGTCGACGATGGTTCTTTTCAATCTGGTCGTGACTGTCCCAGGGTTGGTCTTTGCCGTGCCATAGTTGAACGAACCTCACGCCGCGTTCGACCAAACGTCGAGCCATGAGACATTGTTTGCCATGGACGCCGGATCCATATGCCTCGCGTACTCTGGTCGATTCCTTGGTAATGTCAAAAGCATCGCTTGCTTCCATTTGCATGCGGTAGGCGAGCTCGAAGGAACGTATTCTGGAGTCCAGTTGATCATCGCCCTCCCGGCTGTTTTGATGAGCACGATTTAATTTTTGCAGAAACTGGAGTTGCTTTGATTGGCGCGCGTCGGATCGCGCCGGGTTCAGGTTGGGGATGATTGCTTCTTCTGCCTTTTTCGCCGGATTGACGTAGGTGCCTTGATAAATGCCGGGCAAGAAAGCGGAACGCCAATTTTGAGTTTCGGTGATGGGATATCCATTTGGGCAGAGGACCACGAATCCAGGGAGGTTTTGGTTTTCAGTTCCCAGACCGTAGGTGATCCAAGAACCCATGCTCGGGCGAACCAACCTGCCGTCTCCGCAGTTCATCAACATGAGGGATGGTTCGTGGTTGGGCACGTCCGCGCGCATGGACCGGATTACGCAAAGATCGTCGGCGTGCTTGGCTACGTGTGGAAACAAGTCGCTTACGGGTAATCCGGATTGACCGTACTTCTTGAACGCAAAGGGAGACTTGTAGGCAGCCCCGGTTTTGCGTTCGGTGCTTAAGCGGTGTTCATCAGGTAGAATCTTTCCATGCCATTTGGCCAGTTCGGGCTTGGGGTCGAAAGTATCGACGTGAGACGGTCCGCCGTTCATGAACAAATGGATCACCCTTTTTGCCTTGGGCGCAAAATGAGGGCCTTTGGGAAACATCGGATTTCCTCGTCCATGGAGCAATGGAGCAAGCGCGGACAAACCCATTCCCATCCCGCAACTCGCGAGAAAATGCCTTCTGGGAAGGTTTGGGTTATGTGAAAAAGGGCCCATCAGTCGGTGAAGAAGAATTCATTGGACACGAGCAAAGTTTGCGCGAGATCCTCGAGGTTGGCAAGTTTCGCATCGGAACCCAGGAATTCCGTCCCGAGTTTGCTTTCCTCCTTTGATGGTTTGCGAGACAAAATCTGGCGATAAAGGAATTCAACTTGGGAAGACGGGTTGCCGGTATTGGATTCGAAAGCTTTCTTTGCCAAGGTGGCGGATCTTTCGATTACAAACGGATGGTTGAATGCGAACAGAGCCTGCTGAGGAACCGTGGTCTCAACCCGCTGGGGGGCATGGATGTTGGGGTTGGCAAAATCAAAGGAGTTGAGTGTCGGGGAAATATTCTGCCGATCCACGTAACCATAGACTGCTCTTCTTTTTGAATAGGGCTTGGAGTGCAGTTTTTGGGAGGGTCCGCGCATGGTCAAGTCGAGTTCTCCGGATGCTTGAAGCATACCGTCCCTCATTGCTTCGAAATTCAGCCGTTTTCGATTCATGGAGGACAGATAAAGATTGTCAGGGTCTTTGGTTGGAAGCTTTCGAGATTCTTGGCGGTAGGTCTTGCTCAAAACAATGGTGCGAATCAGCTTTTTAATACTCCAACCATTTTCCATGAAAGACTTGGCCAAATGATCGAGTAGCTCGGGATGGGTTGGTGTTTCTCCCATCAATCCAAAATCACTGGGTGTCCGGACAATCCCTTTTCCAACAAGATGCTTCCAAATTCGGTTTGTCATCACCCGGGAAGTCAAGGGATTGGATGGATCGAGGATCGATTCAGCCAATTCCAGTCGCCCGCTTCCCTGAGTGTAGTTTTTTCGTTCCCCTCCACCAGGGGAAAGAGCAACGGGAAAGCGACGGGGGACACGATCTCCGCGGGCTCCAAAATTCCCCCGCAAAAAAACATAAGGTTCCTGAATGTTTTGTTTGTCTATAAGGGACATTGCCCTCGGTGGAGCACCCGGATGAGTGGCTTCATGTGTTGCCACTTTTTTACGGAGGCTGTTTTTATGATTACGGTCTTTTTGATTAAAATACTTCTCGATTTCTTCCAATTTTACATTGGCTGGAAAACCATTTGCCGAAACGGCGAAGAGCAGTCCCTTTTTTTCCTTGGCTGTTTTTGATTCAATCAGCGAATGGTGCAGTGCCTCCGCATACCAAGAATTGATATCAGTAAGTTCCGCCAATTCGTTATCCTTTATTTTCTTTTGTAAAAACGATGGGAAGGCAGTTTGCTCGGATGATTTCCATTCCTTGTAAAGCTCTTTTCGTGACTTGGATTTAGCAAAGGCCAACAATGGATTGAGGAAACTCTGTCCGGCTTTCTCCTTTCCTTTAAGATAATCCCTCCAACGATTGGCCAGCTTGGGATAGAGTTTTCGCTTTCCTGCCAAGGCTTCGAAGTCGTTCTTAGGGGTCTCATAGGCATCCAGAGATAATTTGACATATTGTTCGATGCCTTCTTTGGATTGAACGAGATCAAGTTTGGATTGCAGATAATGATCCACTTTGTCCTGCAGTTCATTGAGTTTCTTTTTAAATTCAAGGTAGGCAGTGGAGTTTTCGTCCGGTTTTCCGATTAATGGGAACTTCCCGGGTTTGGTGGAAGCATCAAAAATTCCATAGAGTGAATAATAATCATCGGTGGGGATGGGATCATGGAAATGATCATGGCATCGGGCGCAGGCAACGGTGAATCCCATCAGTCCTCGTGTCACCAGATCGATTTGGTCATCGATGATGAGTTGTCTGCGGTTGAGAAAAACAGGCCCTGTGGTGAGAAAGCCAAGGGCGGCAAGATCAGGGTCGTTGGGTTGATCGGTCATAAAGTCCGCCGCAAGTTGTTTGCGAACGAATTCATCGTAGGGGAGATCTTCGTTTAAAGCTTTAATCACCCAATCCCGGTACGTGTAAGCGTAGGGATACGCCCGGCTTTCTCCGCCCGCAAGATATCCTTTGGTATCCGCATAGCGGGCAACGTCCAGCCAATGCCTTCCCCACCTTTCTCCGAATCTAGGGGAAGCCAGCAATTCATCGACCAAGTTGGCATAGGCTTGCGGATCTCGATCCGCGATAAAGGCCTGTACCTGCGGAAAACTAGGTTTGAGCCCAAGCAGGTCGTGATACAAACGGCGAATGAGGGTTTGGCGGTCGGCCGGTTTGGCGAAGTTGAGTCCATTCGTTTTCAATCGCGCCAGAACAAAGGCATCGATCGAATGACCATTTGGCAGAACCGGAGGTACGCGAGGATCTTGAATCGGTTGGAACGCCCAGTGGTTACTGGATCGCTCGAAGATTTTTTGCATATCTTCCACTCCGGCTCTCGAGGAATGGACGAGGGCGAAAAAAACCGAAGACAAAAGCAATGCCTTGTATGCGAAATTTGTGAATGTCTTTCTCAACGAGTCAAAATAATTAACCTATTCGCGGAGCGATCGGAGTCAATGGTACCTGACGCGCATCTGGGAAAATTAATTGTCAGGAAGCGTCCTTCTCACAGAAATCGATAACAATCTTAAGGGCCTGACGTTCACCTTTGGCCAAGGCGGTCATGACCTCGGGGGTTTCCTCAAGGGTGCAACGCCCCTCGATGAAGGTGGCAAGCTCGGACTCGATACCAGGAAGGATTTTCACCGCCTCTTCAAATGCCTTCAAATCGAACCCGTAGGTTCCGACCAATGAGATCTCGTTGGATACTACGGTCTGGAGCGGAAGATCAACTTGTTTGGCCAAGTTACCGATCAGAAGGATCGTTCCTCCTTCCGCCACCATTTCGACGGCTTGGTCGAAGGATGCTCCTATTCCAACTGCATCAATGACCAAGTCCGGCCGGTTTCCTAACTCGTCCTCGACCTTTTGGGCAATTTGAGTCCATGGATCCGCAGGGTCGACTCGTACGGTCTTTCCGCCGAATGATCGAGCCCGTTCGAGTTTTTCGGCGATCGGATCGAGCACTAGGGTTTGTTCTAAACCAAGACTCCGCGCCACGAGCAGCGAGCATAGTCCGATCGTGCCCGAACCGATGATGGCGACTGATTTTGGGGAAATGCCCTTTTCTTCCAATCGGTGAAAACCGTGCAGGGCGACCGCCACCGGTTCGGCGAGTACGCTTACCTCGGGAGGGATGTCCTCCGATACGGGAATGGCGTTGCGGACGGGCAAGGCCAGGTATTCGGCCATGGCTCCGCGTGTCCCGAGATTGACGCCCACCACCCGCTTGTTGAGGAAGCTGGGGTCTCCTTCTTCAGGGGAAGGGGCCTCGTCGGAAAGGATGTTGAATACGGTGACCCGTTGTCCGATCGCCCGGTCCGTGACGTCATCCGCCCGCTCGACGACTCTTCCAACCACTTCGTGTCCCATGACCATGCCGGGCGCCCGCCTTCCGCTTTCCCCGGTAAACCCATGCACGTCGCTTCCGCAAATGCCGACCGATTCGATTTTGATCACAACCTCGCCGGGCGCCGGATCGGGTTTGGGCAGATCCCGCAGGGTCATTTTCCATGGTTCTTCATATACCAATGCTTTCATCGCATAGTTCATTAGCTTAGGGATGGATCGCAATCGAGCAGATTTCTTCCTTATCGGCCCATTGATTCGGGAAACCTTGTTCGTTCGAATGGGCAACGGGCTTGTTCTTCTGACTTGGGTTGCCTTCGGAAAGAATTGTGGTTGAATGACCTTTTGTTTCGCATGAAAATCGAGTAATGGATACATTGGTTCCGATTCTTGGGGCGGGGATATTTCTCATTGTTCTCGAACGGATCATTCCCGACCAAAAGTTGCCTCACGTCGACGGTTGGTGGTTTCGAGTGGTCGTGATCAACGTTCTTCAGTTGGGAGTGGTCGTCTTGGCCATGAATACTTGGGACAAGTGGTTTCAGAGTTCCGACTGGCAGGTCTTTCAGTTGACCGGAGTACCCGATTTCCTCGGTGGCCTGCTTAGCTACTTTGCCGTGACCTTGTTTTTCTACTGGTGGCACCGTTTGCGTCACGACGTCAATTTTCTCTGGCTGGCCTTTCATCAGGTTCATCATAGTCCCAGTCGTATCGAGACCATCACCTCTTTCTACAAGCACCCGAGTGAGATCATCGTCAACTCCCTCATGATCGGGGCCATCAACTTCTTTCTATTCGGTCTTTCGGTCGAAGCCGGAGCTTGGTGCCTCATCTATGCTTCACTTGGTGAATACTTTTATCACATGAACATTAAAACCCCCCGTTGGGTGGGCTATTTTTTCCAGCGTCCCGAGATGCACCGGATCCATCATCAGCGTGGAAAACATTACAAGAATTTCTCCGACTTACCCATTTGGGATATGCTTTTCGGGACTTTCGAAAACCCTCCCTCCTATTATGGGAAGTGCGGCTTCCGGACCGAGCGCGAACGAAAGCTCAAAGAGATGCTCTTCCACCGGAACGTCAACGACCCCTTCCCCCCCCGAGACAGGTAAAAGATGGTCAACCACTATCTTCGCATTGGCCTTGTTCTCGTTGGTCTGATTCAGTTCATCGGGTTCGTCACCCAACAGAAGTGGTTGGAGGGAATCGGAAAGGTCACCGTGGCTTCCCCTTTGCCTCTTGTCTTTACGGAACAAAAGGGGTGCGAAACCTTTGCTTTGGACTTTGCCTTGGAGTACCAAGACAAGAATGGCCAAACCGGCATAGTCCCCATAACGCCGCAGTTGTATGCCCGCTTCGATGCCCCTTACAATTACCGCAACGTGCTTGGGGCGGCCATTTCCTACGGAGCGATTCTCCCGGAATCAATCTGGAAACCGGTTTTGTCCTATGCCTTCATCGACCCCGGAAACATTGGGCGCTCGTTTGATCTCGAAACCCCCTTGAGGAAGGTCACGATCCACTTGGATACCAGAACCAATGATAGGGAAGAGCCTGAGCTTCCTTGCAAGCTGACCGTGGAAGGGCCTAAACCATGAAGCAATGCGTAATGGGATACCCTGCCTATCAATACTCGCTTTTCCGGATTGTCTTCGCTTCCTACCTCCTGCTTCATTTTCTCTTTCTCATACCTGCTGCGCCTGATATCTGGAGCAATGTGGGAATCTTGGCGGATCCGACGCTCAACTTCACCTATGGAGCCTTTCCCAATATCCTGAACGTGATGGATTCGCCTCTCCAAGTTCGGTGCTTCGTCGCCTTCAATGCTCTCTTGTCTTTAGGCATTCTTCTTGGCTTTTGGCGAAGGACCTGTTGCCTTTTGCTTTGGTATGGTTGGGCCTGCCTTTTCCACCGGAACAATTTGATCAGCAATCCGGGCATTCCTTTCGTCGGTTGGTTGCTTCTGGCCAATGCCCTCGTTCCGCTGGGTGAACCTTTTTGCCTGGGCAAGAAAACCGATTCCGCATGGAAAATGCCCGCCCTTCTTTTTTATGGCGCCTGGTTGATTGCGGGATTGGCTTATTTGGCCAGTGGAATCGACAAACTGGGTTCCCCCAGTTGGTTGAACGGGAGCGCAATTCTTCATCTTCTCCATAACCCGCTTGCCCGGGACTGGGCTTGGAGAGAGCTCCTTCTTGCCTTCCCACCTTCGCTGATCTCCTTTCTGACTTGGGCTACCCTCGCCTTGGAAATAGGCTTTGTCGTTCTCTGTATTTTTCGCAAAGCGAGGATGTGGGCTTGGGTCCTAATCATGTCCATGCATCTTGGTATCCTTTCGGTGGTCAGTTTTGCGGACCTTACCTTCGGGATGATGATGATCCACTTTTTTACCTTTGATCCGAATTGGTTCGGGCAACGACCCCGCGAAGGAGTGAATAAAGTCGTTCTTTTCGACGGTGTGTGCGGGATGTGCAACCGCTCGGTTGATTTTTTCATGGGCATAGACTCGAGGAACCTTCTGAAATTCTCTCCGCTGCAAGGTGAATTTGCCGCCCGGGAAGCAAAGGAAGATACGAAAGATCTTCAAACCATTGTATTTTACGACGACGGAAAGATTTACAAGCGTTCCACCGCAGTGCTCCGTCTGCTTTCTCAACTTGGGGGCATTTGGTCCGCAGCCTGGATGTTTCTGATTGTCCCTACCGTTCTGAGGGATTGGATATACGGCTTGATTGCCCGTCATCGCTACAAGTTTTTCGGAAAAAGCGAAGCTTGCCGGATGCCCACCAAGGAAGAGCGAGAGAAGTTCATCGACTGATTCCCTCCCATTCCGATTTCTGGCTTGGGTCTGGGCATCGATTGGAGATAATGAACGGATGCCTAAGTCTATTTATTGTTCCTTCCTTCTGCTTTCCATAACCTTGAATTTCGGGTGGTCTGCTCCTGATCGCGAAAGCTTTGCCAAGGAGGACAGACCGGTCGAGGGCGTTCCTGTCGAAGCCTTCGAATTGGGAGACGCAAATTTGACCGTCGAACTGTGGGCAAGGTCGCCCCTTGTCTATTCGCCCGTTGCGATGGACTTCGATGCCCACGGAAGACTCTGGGTAACGGAGGGAATCGATTACAACCAAGGTCTGAGGGTGCAAGCCGGACGATCCATCATGGTGGTGGAGGACAAAGACGGGGACGGGAAGGCCGATCACTCGCATCCATTCGTTACGGAGAAAGAAATGAGGCATGCCCCTCTTGGTATTGCCGTCTTCGATAACCGGATTGTTCTTTCGGCAACTCCGTCCATCATCGTTTACACGGACGTTGACCGAAACACCGTCTTCGATCCCAAGGTTGACAAAAGGGAAGTGTTTCTGACCGGTTTTCAGAACAAGAATCATGATCACACTGTTCATGCCGTGGTGGGCGCCCCAAGCGGACAATGGCATTTTTCCTTCGGGAATTGCGGAGCCGATCTCAAAACCAAGGACGGCCGGCACTTCCTTGCCGGTTGTTATTACGGATACCCCGAGGCGATCGGAAAGAAAAGCTCGGACGGGGAAGTTTACGTGGGTGGCATGACCATGCGGATCAACCCCGACGGAACGGGCCTGACTCCGACGGGGGAGAATATGCGCAACCCCCACGATATGTTCGTCACCTCGCATGGGGATTTCTTGCAAAGCGACAATGATGATCCCGCCCATTCCCGTTCCTCTTGGGTTATGGAACACGCCAATATGGGGTATGCCGATCTTACGGATGGAAGCCGCTCCTGGGAAGAGGTCGCCAAGACTTGGGAAGAGCCATCGGGTTGGAACAAGAGCCTTAGGTTCTCCCGTTCTCACTGGAGGGAAAACTATCCGGGGGCCTTCCCTCCGGGGTCGATCTACGGCGCCGGTTCGCCTACCGGAAACGTATTCATCGAGGGTGACGCCCTCGGACTTACGGGCACCTACTTGGTTTGCTGTATGGTACGCAAGGAGATCATGGCGTGCTCTCCCCAATTGGTGGAAGCTCAAATCGAGATGGGGTCGCATCGCCCCTTTGTGCGCCTCAAGGCCTCGCAAAAGGGTCAACGCTTTCTTCCCACCGACGTTGCGCTGGCCCCAGACGGATCCCTGTTCTTCAGTGATTTTTATAACGACACCAGCAGGCGAACCAATCAGGTAAGCGGGAGCATTTATCGGATAACCCGCAAAAAAGGATCCAAGCCGGTTCCACCCAAAATTGACTTTTCAACGGTGCCCGGCCTTTTGAACGCCCTGAAAAGCCCAGCCGTCAACATCCGTTCCCATGCCGCCGCCCAATTGGTGGCAAGAGGTGAGGGCGCCACCGGGCAAGTCCTTGGTTTTCTCCGCGAGCACGACAGGAATGCGTACTTGCGTTCCCGCGCTATCTGGGTTTTGGCCCAGCTTGGCAAGGAGGGCAGGGCCGAAGTAGCCAAATACTTGGATGCGGAGGATGAACCGGAGAAGGTAATCGTGGCTTACCGGGCGCTTAGGCATGCCGACCCCGAGGGTTTGCTCGACCGGGCCAATGCTTTGGCCGAATCCCAATTTCCTTCCGTCCGCAGGGAGGTTGCGGTGAGTTTGAAGGGAGTTTCATTCTTTGATTGCAGAGGCGCTCTGCCCGGGCTGATTGACGGTTACGACGGTCGCAACCGGTACTACCTCGAAGCCTTGGGGGTTGCTTTCCACGGCAAGGAAAAGGAAGTCTACGAACAGTTGATCCGCCCGCTTTTCCCAAAGCCCGAAGAGTGGCAATGGAAGGCAAAGAACCTGGCTTGGCGCCTGCATACGCCTGAATCCGTTCGAGACTTGGATCTTTGCATCCGGGCACAGGAGCCTCCCGTGGACGAATTCCGTTTTCTAGCCATGGCTTTTGCCAGTTTCAGGAGCGATCAGGACCGCCTCGAACGGAGCAAGCGTTTGAAAGCTTTGGCTGAATTGCCTGCCTTCCAAGCATCCTATTATCAGGAAACCGTCCGGGAAATCATCGCCAAGGACTTGAACGACCTCGAAGGGGAAATGATGACCGTCAGTTATCCAATCCCCGAGAACCTCGGATCCCCCACCCGGGTTTCCGAACCCAAGGAGATCGCCAAGTTGAAGGGAGACCCGATCCGGGGGAAAGCTCAGGCAGGAAAATGCTATCTCTGTCACAAGATCGAAGGGGTGGGGGTTCCCTTCGGTCCCGAGCTTACGCACTGGGGAAAAGAACGGACCATCGAGGAAATCGTCAAGGAGATCGTCTATCCGGATGCCAAGCTTGCTCATGGTTACGAAAAGCCCGTGCGTTTGAGTTCCAAAAAAACGGGCAAGGTGGCGGAGGGCTTTTTATCGAACTACAGTTGGCACGCCGGGTCGCTCAAACTCAAGGTGATGGGAGGGCAAACCCGTAAAATTCTTTTCCGCCGGGCCGGGGCCAAGGTCGAGTACTTGAATGACTCATGGATGCCATCGGCTTCCGAGCTTGGAATGAAAGACCAGGAATTGGCCGACTTGGCCAGTTACCTGAAGACTTGTGGCTCAGGTGAAGCCGGCCCTGCGGGAGCTCAGTCCGGCGAACCCGTTCCGCCCACCGGCAAGGAGCCTGGCTGGCAAGTTCTCACGGGGGAGGATTTCGTAAACGTAAATTGCTTTGCCGACACTTGGCGGTGGGAGGGGGGACACGCTTTTTGCACGGGCAAGCCAACCGGCGTAATCCGTTACCGCGAGCCCCTGAAAAATTTCGAACTCCTCTTGGAGTGGATGCATAAGAAAAAAGGCGGAAACTCCGGTGTCTTCGTTTGGGGAACGCCTGCCAGCATCGCCAAACTCTCTGCCGGACATGGTCGCTTGCCTCACGGAATCGAGGTGCAGGTTTTGGATTTGGGCTATGCGGAAGTTTACACCCAAAGGCACAAAAAACCCGCCGATTGGTTCACCAGTCACGGAGACGTTTTTCCCGTAGGTCCCGTCAAAATGAAACCGTTTCCTCCCGTAGCTCCCAATGGCAAACGGAGCTTTCCTTCGAAGGAGACGACCAAGGGAATCAACCAGTGGAACCATTATTACGTCCGGGCAATCGATGGCGAAGTGCGCCTTTGGGTGAACGGGGAGGAAGTTTCCGGGGGGGACAATATCTCACCGGCCTCGGGTTACCTTTGCCTGGAGTCCGAGGGGGCACCGATTGAGTTCCGTAACATTAGGCTACGCAATCTTTCGGCAGGGATTGAGGCAAAGGAGATTTCCGAATTCGTTCCACCCACACCGGTGGACCTGAAGGGCCACCCGGCATTGGGCACTTGGAAATACCTGAAGAGTTACACCCGGGAAGTGAGGGAAGACGGATTGGTCATCCTGCGCAACGGCAAGGACGTCATCTGGAAAAAAAGATGCGTTTCCAAGTCGGAGAACGAATTCGTCCTGGAAGGCAATTACGTACACAAGCTCATCGGAGACGTCCTTCATATCGAAGGCCGCTACAAGGCGACCCGGTGATGGTACTTGAATAAAGCCAAAGATTCTTCCTATAAAAAACAAATCATGAAACCACCTTTCCCTTTTCTTCTTGCCTTGCTGTTTTTTAAGGGAGCGCTTTCGGCTTTTTCGGACTCCGCTGTAATCGACGACCTTGGCTTGAAGGCCCGTTTTCAAAAAGGCATGGAAGGCTTGGTCGAGGGCAAGGATGCTCCCACGCTGGAAGAGTTGAACAAGCAACTGAGCCGTAAGCAGACCAAAGCACCCTTCCTTGCCAAAAAGTCGGGCAAATTTCCTTCTCATGAACTCTATGACCGGTGCAGGTCCTCCGTTCTCATGATCGGGAGAATTTACAAGTGCGACAAGTGCACCAGATGGCACGTTGGATCCGCTTCGGCTTTTGCCATCAGTTCCGACGGAATCATCGCCACCAATTACCATGTGATCGAGGAGAAGGACGGAGCCGCTCTGGGTGCCATGGACTTGTCAGGCAAAACCTACGCAGTAACCGAAGTCCTTGCCGCGAGCAAGGCCGACGACGTCGCCATCCTGCGTCTCAAGGACGCTGAATTGAAGCCCCTTCCCTTGGCCCGCCAACCCGCTCCGGTTGGAACTTCGATCAGCGTAATCAGCCACCCCGACGGCCGTTACTTCACTATGACGAAGGGCGACGTGTCCCGCTATTATTTATTTCGAAACGAGGAAAAGAGCTCCGCCCACCGCATGGCCATTACGGCGGATTATGCAAAGGGTTCCAGTGGCGGCCCCGTTCTCAATGGCCGGGGAGAAGTCGTGGGCATGGTGTCTTCGACCAACTCCATTTATTATTCCAAGGTGAACGGACAGAACCAAAACCTGCAGATGGTCATCAAGTCCTGTATCCCGGTTGCAGCGATCAATAAGTTGCTCAACTAGTTTTCCCTGAGCTTCGAGATGAGGAATTCGGTCGGGCTTTTGTGCCTGATGCCGGGAGCACCGGGATAAACCAATTCGCACTCGACTCCCTTGGATTTGCAATGCTCTTGTAACTTGACTCCGAAATTGGAGGTGTGGGTCGGGTCCCTCTGTTCCTTGCCGAGCGCAGGAGGGGATGAGTAAATCAAATACACGGCCGGATCATCTGCGGTCACGTTGGCATAGGGCGAGTATTCTTTGATCCAGGGCATGATCTTCTCCCTCTTGGCGAGGAATTCGGAAA